>DATFRM010000439.1:0-11625 GCA_035263265.1 Actinomycetes bacterium | reverse complement strand
CTCGGTCTCCTCGGCGAACGTGGTACGAATCGCACCGGCCCGGGTACCGCCGATCGCGGCGGCGTAGGACAGTGCCAGGTCCAACGCGCCACCGGACGCGTCCTGCGCGACCGCAACGAGGACCGGCACGCCCTTGCCCTCGGTGAACTGCCGGCGCACCAGCCGGCCGGGCCCCAACGGCGCCACGAGGCAGACATCGACCTCGATCGGCGGCCTGATGAAGCTGTACCGGACGTTGAAACCGTGCCCGAAGAACAGCGCGTCCCCCCGCACCAGGTTGGGAGCGATCGCCTCGGTGTAGAGCTCGCGCTGCACCGGGTCCGGCACGAGCACCATGATCAGATCGGCTTCCTCGCAGGCCTCGTACGGGTTGACCACGCGCAGACCCTCGTCCTCGGCCCGGCTCCGGCTGGTCGACGTTTCCGGCAACCCGACCCGGACGTCAACCCCGCTGTCCCGCAGCGACAGCGCGTGGGCCCGGCCCTGGCCGCCGTACCCGAGCACGGCGACATTCCGGTCCTGCACGAGGGACAGGTCGGCGGCGTCGTCGTAGTAGAGCTCAGCCATGACGAACCCTTCGACTGCTCAGGCACTCAACGCGCGGAGGGCCCGGTCGGATATCGAGCGCGACCCTCGGCCGATGGCGACCAAGCCGGACTGGACCAGCTCCTTGATGCCGAACGGCTCCAGCACCCGGAGCAGCGCGTCCAGCTTGTCCGCGCTCCCGGTTGCCTCGATGGTCACCGCGTCCGGGGCGACATCAACCACCTTGGCGCGGAACAACGTCACCGTCTCCAGCACGTGGGAGCGCGTGTCCAGATCGGCCCGCACCTTGACCAGCAGCAGCTCGCGCTGCACCGACTGGCCGGGCTCGAGCTCGACGATCTTGATGACATTCACCAGCTTGTTCAGCTGTTTGGTCACCTGCTCCAGCGGCGAGTCCGCGACATTGACCACGATCGTCATTCGGGACACCTCGGGATGCTCGGTCGGCCCGACCGCGAGCGAGTCGATGTTGAAGCCACGCCGGGAGAACAGGCCGGCGATCCGGGCCAGCACGCCCGGCTTGTTCTCCACCAGCACTGAGAGCGTATGCCGACTCACCGCTACGCCTCCTCGCGTTCCCACTGCGGTGCCAGACCGCGGGCGATCTCTATGTCCTCATTGCTGGTGCCGGCCGGGACCATCGGCCAGACCATCGCGTCGTGGTGCACCACGAACTCCACCACGACCGGCGCGTCGTCCAGCGACATCGCCCGCTCGATGACCGCATCGACCTCCTCGGCCTTCTCGCACCGCAGCCCGTGCGCGCCCATCGCCTCGGCCAGCTTCACGAAGTCCGGAATCCGGGTCGAGCGCGGGTCCGGGCCGGCGGCTCGCGAGTTGTAGACCAGCCCCTCCCGCTGCCGGACCATGCCCAGACCGGAGTTGTTGATCAGGGCAACCTTGATCGGAATCTCGTTGACCGTACAGGTGGCGAGCTCCTGGCTGGTCATCTGGAAGCTGCCGTCTCCGTCGACCGCCCAGACGGTGGCGTCGGGCCGACCGACCTTCGCGCCCATCGCCGCCGGCACCGCGTAGCCCATCGTGCCCAGGCCACCGGAGCTGAGGAATGTGCCCGGCTTCTGATACGAGATGAACTGCGCGGCCCACATCTGGTGCTGACCGACGCCGGCGCAGTAGATCGCATCCGGCCCGGCGATTGCGCCGAGCCGCTGGATCGCGTACTGCGGAGCCAGCGAGCCGTCATCCGGCTGTACGTAGCCGATCGGATAGGTGGCGCGCCAGCCGTCGAGCTGCCGCCACCAGACCTCGTAGTCGCCGCGGCGGCCGGCGTCGTACTCGGCCTGGACCGCCACGATCAAATCCGCGATGACCTCGCGCGCGTGACCGACGATCGGCACGTCGGCCGCCCGGTTCTTGCCGATCTCGGCCGGGTCGATGTCGGCGTGCACCACCTTGGCCTCGGGCGCGAACGTGGACAGTTTTCCGGTCACCCGGTCGTCGAAGCGCGCACCCAGGCTCACGATGAGGTCCGAGCGCTGTAGCGCACCAACCGCGGCCACCGTGCCGTGCATGCCCGGCATGCCCAGGTGCAGCCGATGCCCGTCCGGGAACGCTCCACGCGCCATCAGGGTGGTGACCACCGGCGCGCCGAGGAGCTCGGCGAGCACGAACAGCTCCCGCGAGGCACCCGCCCTGATCGTCCCGCCACCCACGTAGAGCACCGGCCGAGCAGCCTCGACCAGCAACCGAGCTGCCTCCCTGACCTGCTTTGCGTGCGGCCGAGTGACCGGGCGGTAGCCGGGCAGGTCGATATCCGCGGAAACGCCGGCGGTGTCGATCACGGCCTGCAGCGCGTCCTTGGCGATGTCCACCAGGACCGGACCCGGCCGGCCGGTGCTGGCGATGTGAAATGCCTCGGCGATCGTGCGCGGGATCTCGCGAGGGTCGGTCACCAGGTAGTTGTGTTTGGTGATCGGGAGCGTGATGCCGCGGATATCCGCTTCCTGGAACGCATCGGTGCCGATCGCCGCCGATGGCACTTGACCGGTGATCGCGACTACCGGGATCGAGTCCATGCAGGCGTCCGCGATCGGGGTTACCAGGTTTGTCGCACCGGGTCCCGAGGTCGCCATGCACACCCCGACCCGTCCGGTCGCGGCCGCGTACCCCTCGGCCGCGTGCCCGGCGCCCTGCTCGTGCCGGACCAGGATGTGCCGGATCCGGTTCGAGTCGAGCAACGGATCGTACGCGGGCTGGATCGCCCCGCCCGGGATGCCGAAAACGGCCTCCGTACCGACTCCTTCGAGCGCACAGATCAGTGCCTGCGCTCCGGTGACCTGCTCAGTCATCGCGATCTCTCTCGTGCTCTGCTCGCCACCCGGAAACGAAAGCCCCCCGGGCCGGTACCGGCTCAACGAGGGGCGCGCGCTCGACGACGTAATCAGCCGGCGCGCAATCCGAGTACGAGAACTCGTGCCTGCATGAGCTGCACGCTAGCCGTAGCGGCGGTACCGGTGTCAAGCGGTCCGGTGCAGTGCGGTCCCGTGCAGTCTAGGCGCCGCGGTAGGCGCCGGAGTCTAGGCGGCGTCGGCAGACCGACCCGGCAGCTCGGAGTCGGACAGGGCGCCATCGACGAAGATCGGCGGGCCCACCATGAGCACCGCACCGCACTCCAGGCAGAACCACTCCGGGCAGTCCGGACCGTGATCCTCGGCGCACGGCGGCTGCTCGAATCCGGCCTCGCTACCGCAGTCCCGGCACGCCCTGAACAGCGCCTCGATGCTCCGAGCCATCTGACCACCTCCCGACAACGGCGTGCGTATCGCGTCGCTCTTCGAGAGGTACGGTCCCACGGGATTCGAACAAAATCGCGACACTCCAGGTCACTCCGGCGTGTCGCGCCCGGCCATTAACGGCCGGTGCGGATCGCCATGATCAGCCGCCGGAGACCGCAGGCAAAACGATCAGCTCAGCTCCGGCTGGGATCACCGTGGACAGCCGGTCCAGATCGCGGACATTGTCCGATCCAACGAATACGTTCACGTGTTCCCGCAGCGCTCCGGTCTCGTCGCGGATCCGCCGTTCGAGGGCCGGATGGCTGCGGGACAGCAGGTCGAGGACGGCCGCCACCGACGGATCGCTGGCCGGCACGTCGACCACGACCTGCCGCTCGCCGCCGGAGAACTCGCGTAGTGCCCCCGGGACTCGAACGGTGACCTGACCCATTACGACGCCTCTCGCGGCGCCCGGGTGGCGGCAGGCATCAGTCCAGCACCGCGGCCCGCACGCTCAGCACGTCGGGCAGGTACCTGGCGAGCTCGTGCCACGACTCGCCCTCGTCCGAGCTAGCGAACACCGCGCCGGACCTGGTTCCGAAGTACATCCCCGCCGGGGTGCCGCCGTCGGTGCACATTGAGTCGCGGAGTACGGCCGGGTGGAAGCCCTCTTGCGGCAGTCCATGTGACAGCGGCTGCCAGCTCGCGCCCGCGTCGTCGGTGCGGTAGACCCGGGCGCGCTCCTCGGGCGGCCGTCGGTCGAAGTCGCCGGCGAGCGGAAATACGTACACCGAGCCGGGCCGGTGCGGATGAGCCACCATCGGGAAGCCGAAGTCCGACGGCAGGCCGTCGGCGATCGAAACCCACTGCCGGCCACCATCGTCGGAGCGATACACCCCGCCGTGGTTCTGCGCGAACAGCTGGTCTGGCGCGCCGGGATGCATCGCGACCTTGTGCACGCACTGGCCGAACTCGGGCGCGGGGCCGGGCCGGAAGTCGGCGCGAATCCCCTGGTTGGACGGTGACCAGCTGGTGCCGCCATCGGTGGTCTGGTACACCCCGCCGGTGGAGACCGCAACCGTGATCCGGTGCGGATCGGTCGGGTGCGGCAACACGGTATGCAGGCACAGGCCACCGCCACCGGGCATCCACTTGGCCCGCTGCGGGTGGTTCCAGAGCCCGTCCATCAGCTCGAAGCTGACGCCGCCGTCGTCGGATCGGAACAGTGCGCCCGGCTCGGCGCCGGCCCATACCACGTCGGGCTCGCTGTCCCGACCGGGCTGCAGCTGCCACACCCGCTTGAGCGCGGACCCGGTCCACTCCGGATAGCGCACCGGGGCTTGCTCGGGCTCCTGCCAACTCTTACCGAGGTCGTCAGAGTGGGCCACCGACGGACCCCAGTGGTTGCTGACCGAGCTGGCAAGTAGCCGAGGAGTCGCACGCCGGGTGTCGATGCCGACCGCGTAGACCTCGTCGCTCGCGAGCGGAGCGCGCTCGATCGACCAGGCCTTGCGGTCCTGGCTGGTCGCGAGGAACAGCCCCTTCCTGGTTCCGATCGCCAGCAGGTAACTCGACATCGCCGCGCTCCTTCACACTCGGACTCATCCTCGGACGGTTCCGGCGACGAGTCTGGCATGCCCGGCCGACAGGTTGGGAGTCAACCGCCGGTCACGACATTGCGGAGCGGGGTGCCGGTCAGGTAGGCGCCAAGCTGATCCCGAACCAGCCGCACGGCCCTTGGCAGGAACGCGGTGGTATTGCCGCCCACGTGCGGTGAGATCAGTAGGCCAGGTGCCCGCCACAACGGATGCTCGGGCGGTGGCGGCTCGGGATCGGTGACGTCCAGCGCGGCGCGCAACCGCCCGCTGGACAGCTCGGCGAGTAACGCGGTCGTGTCCACAACCGTGCCGCGCGAGACATTGACCAGCAGCGCACCATCCCGCATCGCGGCAAGGAACTCGGCGTCAACCAGGCCCCGAGTGTCGGTGGTCGCCGGCACGGTAAGGACGACGACGTCGGCGCGGCTGAGCAGCTTGGTCAGCTCGGACATAGCCGCCACTCCGGGCCCCGGGGTGCGACTGACACGCAGCACCTGCACCTCTAACCCGGCCAGCCGACGGTCGACCGCACTACCGACCGCACCGTAACCCACGATCAGTACGGTCTTGTCCGCGAGTGCGTCTCGACGCTCGTGCCGCCACAATCCGGGCGGTTGAGCGCGGGCGAAGTCATCCAGGCCACGCAGCGCTGCGAGCGCAAGTGCGACCGCCAATTCGGCGGTACTGGCGTCGTGGACACCGCGCGCGTTGCACAGGGTCACGCCAGCCGGCAGATATGGCAGCGCATGCTCGACGCCGGCGGTCAGCAGCTGGACCACCCGCAGATCCGGCATGTCGGCCATGATCTCCAACGTCTCGGAGTCGAACGTGTAGGCCGGCACGTGGAACTCGATCCCGGTGATGTCGTCGGGCGGCGGACCGGCACCCGACCACACCAGAACCTCGAGCAGACTCCCATCGGTCGGGACGGGGGTGGGAGCCGCGGCCGGGTCTGCCGGAGCAGTCAGGTCGGCCAAGGCGGCGGCGAACTCCGGCTGCGGCACGAGCACCTTCACGCCGCAGCAGCTTACGGATCGGCGGGTGGAACCAAGGCGGTCGTTCGCAGCGTAGGTTGACCCGAGACCCGCGCCTCGGCGGAAGGACTGGTTACCCATGATCGGCGCTCGATCCACTCGGGCCGTGGCCTGCACCGTCGCCGTCACCGGACTACTGCTGGCCGGTTGTTCCGGCGGTGACGAGCAGACCGCCGGCCCGAGCCCGTTTACGTCGAGCCCGAAAATCAGCGCGTCGCCGACCGAGTCGGAGTCGCCGAGCCCCAGCGGAAAGGGGCGGCCGCGGGTCACCGGAGAGGTCGCGGAAAACATCGCGATTCCGTGGGGGCTGACGTTCCTGCCCGACGGGTCGGCGCTGGTGGCCGAGCGGTGGCGAGCGCGGATCCTGCGGGTGACCCCGGGCGGCCGGGTGAGCACGGTCGGCCAGGTACCCGGTGTCGATCCACTCGGAGAAGGCGGCCTGCTTGGGTTGGCGGTGGCGCCCGACTTCGAGGACAGCCACTGGCTGTACGCGTACTTCACCGCCGCCTCCGACAACCGCATCGTACGGATGCGCTACCAGAACGGACGGCTTGGCCCACCGGACCCGATCCTGACCGGAATACCCAAGGGCGGCAACCACAACGGCGGCCGGATCGCGTTCGGCCCGGACGGCATGCTCTACGCCACCGCCGGTGAGTCCGGGCAACCGCCGCTGGCGCAGGATCTCGGCTCGCTCGGCGGGAAGATCCTGCGGATGACCCCGGGCGGCCGGCCGGCCCGGGGCAATCCGTTCGACAACTCGGTCATCTGGTCATACGGCCATCGCAACCCGCAGGGCATCGCCTGGGACAGCGAGGGACGGCTGTGGGCAGCGGAGTTCGGCCAGAACACCTGGGACGAGCTCAATCTGATCGAGCCTGGCGGCAACTACGGGTGGCCGATAGCCGAGGGCCGCAGCCGCGAGCCGGAGCTGGTGTCGCCGCAGGCGGTGTGGTCCACCGACGAGGCATCGCCGAGCGGGATCACAATCGCCGACGGCGCGGTCTGGATGGCCGCGCTGCGCGGTGCGCGGCTTTGGCGGATTCCGCTCAAGGGCGATCGGGCCGGCAAGCCGCAGGCCTTCTTCGTTCGTGAGTACGGGCGGTTGCGCACGGTCGAGACTGCTCCGGACGGATCGCTCTGGCTGGCCACGAGCAATCTCGACGGCCGCGCACGAGATCCGTTCCCCAAGCCCGGCGACGACCGGATCCTTCGGGTCGTCATCGAGTAGGCGGGCACTACCATCCACACGTGCGTATGGACCGGCCGGCCGCGGCACCGCCGGTTCCGACTCCGGCTCAAGTGCTCACCACGGCCGGATCCCGGCCGGCCAAACGGCCGCAACCACGGCAGCGCTGGCGACCGGCCGTCGTGCTCGGCGCCGTAATGGTGCTGATCGGGATCGCGTTGTTCCTGATCATCGGCGGTGAGATCGGCTTAGGCGGGGTCCTCGTCGGCCTGGGCTTCGCGGTGATCCCGGTGCTCCCGGCGTTGGCGATCATGCTGTGGGTCGACCGCTACGAGCCCGAACCGACCAGCCTGCTCGTGTTCTGCCTGGCCTGGGGCACAACGGTGGCGGCGCTGATCTCGGTCGCGCTGAACTCGGCCAGCCTGCGGCTCATCGATGCCGGCGGTAAGGCAGGTGTCGAGGTCAGCGCGGTGTTCGTCGCGCCGTGGGTCGAGGAGGGCGCCAAGGGTGCCGTGATCCTGTTGATCATGCTGCTGCGGCGGCGCGAGTTCGACGGCATCGTGGATGGGATCGTGTTCGCCGGGCTGGTCGGCCTCGGCTTCGCCTTCATGGAGAACATCCTGTATTTCGGGCGTGCGTACGTAGAGGGCCTGGATGAGTCCGGCCCGGCCGGCGCACTAGCCGCGACCAGCGTGGTCTTCATCATCCGCGGGATCGCGGCGCCGTTCGCGCATCCACTGTTCACCGCGGCTACCGGCATCGGGCTGGGCATCGCGGCCACCGCCAACCGGCCACGGCTACGGGTGGTGGCGCCGCTGGTCGGCTACCTGATTGCGGTGCTGCTGCACGGGCTGTGGAACGGCGCGGCGGTGAGCGGCTTCCGCGGCTTCGTGCTCGCCTACTTCCTGATCATGGTTCCGGCGTTTGCGGGGCTCGTCGTGCTGGTGCTTTGGGCCCGCCGCCGGGAGGGCCGGATCGTGGCCGCCAACCTGCCCGACTACGCGACCGCCGGCTGGCTCAGCCCGGCCGAGGCGAACGCGCTCGCCTCGCTGTCGGCGCGGCGGTACGCCGAGGTATGGGCGCGCCGGCACAAGGGCAAACCGGGCCGGGCCGCGGTGCGCCGGTTCGAGGACACGGCTACTGAGCTCGCGTTCCTGCGGGAGCGGATGAAGCGGGGGACGGCCGGTGTCGAAGCGACCCGTACCGAACGCGAACTGCTGGTCATGCTCGCGGCCGACCGGGCCGACCTCGCCTAAGCCGCGCCGACATCCCAGCCCCGCCGACCGGGCCGACCTCCCTCAAGCCGCGACGGCAACCGCCATCGAGGCCCGCCGCGCCGCGATCGCGGGAGCCATCAGCGCGATGATCGCGGCCGCACCGATACTCGCGACCAGGCAGGACGTCCACAGCACGCCCTCGCCGTATGCCTGGAGCACCCGAGTGCCGATCAGCGGCGCCAGGAACGCGGACGCGCCGTACGCCATGCCGACCAACCCGTTGTAGCGGCCGCGCAGATCGGCCGGAGCGATGTCGGCGACCAGGGCCGGACCGACCGAGTTGAAGCCGACCTCGCCCAGCGTCCACACCACGACGGTGAGCGCGTACATCGGAATCGACGACGCGAACGCGGTGAGCCAGAACCCGAAGCCCATGACCACTAGCGAGACCACAAGGATCGATACACCAGTGATCCGATCGATCACTCGCAGCACGAACACCTGGGACAGGATCACCACAATCGGGTTGACCGCATAGATGATCCCGTATGCCTGCGGGCCGAGGCCGTCGTTATGCACCGCGATCGGCAGGGTGATGAAGCTCTGCAAGTAGACCGTCGCCCCGAGCAGGGTGCTCGCGGTGATCCCGAGGGCCAGCCGGTCGCGCAGGACCGGCCCGTAACCGGAGGTCGCGGTCGGATCCCGCTCCGGCCGGGTCTCCGGCACCGCCCGCGCGATCAGCACGGCAAACGCCACGCAGGTGATCGCGTCGGCCAGGAACAGCAGCCAGAACGAGCGCGAAGCCAGATAGCCGCCGACTATCCCGGCGACCGCGACGCCGAGGTTGATCACCCAGTAGAGCAGCGCGAACGCCCTGTTTCGGTATTCGGGCGGGATCAGGTCGGCGATCACCGCGGACACCGCAGGCCGGTAGATGTCGATAGCCAGTCCGGCCAGCGCCGCGGCCACGCCGATCAGCACGAGATCGCGGACCGCCGCGAGCAGCACGAAGGCAGCGGCGGTGGCCAGCATGCCGAGCACGAGCGTGGCCCGCCGGCCGATCCGGTCGGCGAGATAACCGCCGAGGGGTTGGGACGCGAAGGCACCGACGCCGAAGCAGGCGACCACGACACCGGCGGTGGTCACCGTCAAACCTCGCGGACCGACCAGGTAGAGCGCGAGGAACGGCTCGACCAGGTAGCCCATCCGGTTGATGAACGTGCCGCCTAACAAGATCCAGAACGATCGCGGCATGCCATGGGTGATGCTGGCCCACCACCCCTGCCCCGCCGCTGGCGGCACCTCCACCTGGTCGACCTCGCGGGTTTCCATGTCTCGAACGCTAGCCGCGGGTACTGACAGAAAACCGGGGCGCCGACGGCCAGCCATCGTCAAGAAACCGACAGTCCGGATGGTCCTGCGCGCCGATACCGACCGGCCCGACTCAGCTCTCGACTCGGGCCACCGGTGGTCCAGGATCAAGCCGCGGACTCGGTCCCCCGACGGGTCCGGGATCAGCCCTCTGACTAGGGCTGCAGGCGGTCCAGGATCAGCTATCGGACTGGGGCTGCAGGCGCTCCAGGATCAGCTCCCGAACCCGGGCCGCGTCGGCCTGGCCGCGAGTGGCCTTCATGACCGCGCCGACCAACGCGCCGGCGGCCGCGACCTTGCCGGCGCGGATCTTGTCGGCGATGTCGGGATTGGCGGCAATCGCTTCGTCGATGGCCGATCCGAGCGCCGCGTCGTCGGACACGACGACCAGACCGCGCGCCGCAACGACCTCGTCCGGGGAGCCCTCGCCGGCGAGCACGCCGTCGATGACCGACCGGGCCAGCTTGTCGTTCACGGTGCCGGCCTCGATCAGCGCGATCACCCGGGCCACCTGTCCGGGCGTGATCGGCAGCGCGGACACCTCGGTCGCGGCCTCGTTGGCCCGCCTGGCCAGCTCGCCCAGCCACCACTTGCGCGCCTCGGCCGGCGGCGATCCGGCGGCGACGGTGGCCGCCACCAGGTCGACCGCGCCGGCGTTCACCAGCGCGGCCATGTCCCCGTCGGACAGCTGCCACTCGGCCTGCAACCGCTTGCGCCGCGCGGTCGGCGGCTCCGGCAGCCCTGCCTGCAGCGCCTCTACCCAATCCCTGGCCGGCGCCAGCGGCACTAGATCCGGATCGGGGAAGTAGCGGTAATCCTGCGCCTCTTCCTTGCTCCGGCCAGCGGTCGTGATCCCGGTGTCCTCGTGCCAATGCCGGGTCTCCTGAATCACCCGCTCCCCACCGGCCAGCACCGCGGCCTGCCGCTGAACTTCGTAGCGAACCGAGCGCTCCACCGAGCGAAGCGAGTTCACGTTCTTGGTCTCGGTCCGCCGGCCCCACTCGGTGGCGGCGCGCGGGGCCAGCGACACGTTCACATCGCAGCGCAGCGAGCCCTGCTCCATCCGCACATCGGACACCCCGAGCCCTCGGCACAGCTCGCGCAGCTCGCTCACGTACGCCCTGGCCACTTCGGGCGCGAGCCGGTCCGTGCCAGGTACCGGCTTGGTGACGATCTCGACCAGCGGGATCCCGGCCCGGTTGTAGTCGACCAGCGAGTACGTGGCGCCATGGATCCGCCCGGTCGCGCCGCCCACATGCAGGGTCTTCCCGGTGTCCTCCTCCAGGTGCACCCGCTCGATGCCGATCCGGAAGGTCTCCGGACCGGTCGGACCGTCCACATCGACATCCAGCCAGCCGTCAGTGCACAACGGCTCGTCGTACTGGGAGATCTGATAGTTCTTCGGCATGTCCGGATAGAAGTAGTTCTTCCGGGCAAACCGGCACCACTCGGCGATGTCGCAATTCAGCGCCAGGCCGATCTGAATGGTCGCCTCGATCGCGGCCCGATTAGCCACCGGCAACGAACCCGGTAGCCCCAGGCAGGTCGGGCACACCTGGCTGTTCGGCGGTGCGCCGAACGTGGTCGGGCAGCCGCAGAACATCTTCGAGTTGGTGCCGAGCTCAACGTGTACCTCGAGCCCGATCACCGGCTCGAACGCGGTCAGCGCCTCGTCGTACGGGAGCGTGGCAGGCCGGTTCGCAACGCCCACGCCGCCGGATGCGTGCTCGGTCACAGCGCTGCCGCCTCCTCGATCAGCAGGTGTCCGCGGCGCCGTACCAGTTCGGCCTCCACGGCCGCGCCGACCCGATACACCCGGTCGTCGGCCAGGGTCGGTGCCATGATCTGCAAACCGACCGGCAGCCCATCCTCGTCGGCCAGTCCGCACGGGATCGACATGGCCGCGTTGCCGGCCAGGTTGGACGGGATCGTGCA
>DATFRM010000438.1:0-10256 GCA_035263265.1 Actinomycetes bacterium | reverse complement strand
CTTCGTCGGCGCGCTGTTCGGCCTCGGCAATGGCTGGGGCTTCTACGGCGTCGGCGGGCTCGGCATCCTGCTCTGCGTAGTTGGGGTCGGGCTCGCGGCGTTCTCGTTGCTGCTCGACTTCGACTTCATCGAGAACGGGGTGAAGCAGGGACTACCGGAGCGGTACTCCTGGCTTGCCGCGTTCGGCCTCTTGGTCACACTGGTGTGGCTGTACATCGAGCTGTTGCGCTTGCTCGCGATCCTGCGCGGCGACTCGTAACAACGGTCTGCGGTAGTCGGCCGCCGCTTCCTAGTCGGGGCGGCGGCCGTACTGCAGCCGGTGGTACGTGACTAGGGACCAGCCATGCGCCGGTCGCGGGGGAGCGTGGGCCGCAGGCTTGGCTAGCCGAAGCTTCGGGACGCGCGCCGCTTGTCGTGCTCGTGCACGATCGCAGTGGCGTGCCCGTGCGCGATGCCGTGCTCGTCCCGTAGCCAGTTGACCTTGTCGTCGAAGCGAAGGAACGCTGGTCCGTCCTCAATTGCCCTGAACCACTCCGGTAGTTCACGTCCGGTGACCGACGGGATCCTCGCGACGAGGTTCTTGTGGGTCTCCTCGGAGTGGTGTAGGGACATAGCGCCTCCTGAGACGAGCGGGTCCGTGACCTGACTGTGCCTGACGAGTGACGAGGTGGCAACCCCTAGGTTTCCTTGATTCAGCGTTACCCTCGATCACCATGATCGGAAACCCGTCGGCCGGGTCCGAGGATCGGCTGGCATGGGAAATTCGCGCCGTGGCCGAGCGCCTGCGCCAGCTGTCACCGGCCCGGTTACGGACGCCGCTACCGTCGTACCCATCGCGTGAGCAGGCTGCACGAGTCCTGGCCCAGCGGCTCGCGGATGCCGCGGCCGGGGTTGTGGCCAGGGATTCTGATCAACCGCCGGAGTGGCGGGGGGTACCGGAGATCGAGGTGTTCGCCGTGGGCGAACAAGTAGCGGTGACCGGTAATGACCTTGTACGAGAGCTGGCCGCGCTGCCCACGACCGGCGACGCTGCGACCGGAGACGCTACGACTGGCGACTCGGAGGCCGGCGAGGCGGCCGGCCGGGTGCCGGTGGACATCATGATCTGGACGCCGTCCGGCCGGCGGCCGCTGTCCGAGGTGATCGACGATCTCCTCACAACCCTGCGCGAGCTCCGACTGGGCCTGTAGCAACCCCGCAGCGCCGAACATCTGCGCGGCGCCCGCCGAGACGAGGCCCACACTCAGATCCGTCGAGCATCCTCGACGCCGTCGGAAATGCTCGACCACGTAGGGGATACCCGACAACGTCGACATCGCCCGCTTCCCGGCATGGCGGTCGCTATCCGGAAGTGCCGCGGCGCTCGGGCGCGACGAAAGGGCTCTCAGGAGAGCCGCTCGATGATCATCGTCATGCCCTGTCCACCACCGACGCACATGGTCTCCAGGCCGATCGCCTTGTCGTGGAACTGCAGCGAGTTGATCAGTGTGGTGGTGATCCGCGCGCCGGTCATGCCGAACGGGTGCCCGATCGCGATCGCGCCGCCGTTAACGTTCAAGCGGTCCATGTCGATCTCGAGATCGTCCGCCGACGGCAATACCTGGGCCGCGAACGCCTCGTTGATCTCTACGAGATCGATGTCGTCGATCGTCATGCCGGCGCGCGCCAGGGCCTGCCGGGACGCGTCCACCGGGCCGAGGCCCATGATCTCCGGTGACAGCGCGGACACCCCGGTCGAGATAATCCGTGCCAGTGGCGCGATGCCGAGTTCTGCGGCGAGCACGTCCGACATCACCACCACCGCGGCCGCGCCGTCGTTGAGCGGGCAGCAGTTGCCGGCGGTGACCGTCCCGTTCGGCCGGAACGCGGGCTTCAGCCCGGCTACCCCCTCGAGCGTGGTGCCGGCCCGGATCCCGTCGTCGCGTGCGATCACCGTGCCGTCCCTCAGCGGATACGGCGTGATCTCGCGCTCCCAGAACCCGTTTGCCAGCGCCTTCTCGGCCAGGTTCTGCGACCGAACGCCGAACGCATCCTGCCGCTCCCGGGAGATCCCGCGGGATGTCGCCAGGTTCTCGGCGGTCTGTCCCATGGCGAGGTAGATGTCCGGCAGCTCGCCGTCCTCCCGCGGGTCGTGCCAGACCTCGTTCGAGACCGCCATCGCCGCACCGCGCGCCCGGGCGGTAGCGAACACGGGATTGTAGAAGCGGTCCGACCCCTCCCCGGCACCGGTGAAGGCCGGGTAACGAGACACGCATTCGACGCCGGCCGAAATTAACGCCGACCCCTCGCCAACCTTGATCGCGTGGAACGCCATCCGGGTAGTCTGCAGCGACGATGCGCAGAACCGGTTCACGGTCGAGGCCGGGAGCCGGTCGTAGCCCAGCTGGACGGCGATCCGGCGGGCCACGTTCAGGCCCTGCTCGCCCTCCGGCTCGGCGCAGCCGACGTACAGGTCGTCGAGCTTGGTCGGGTCGAGCTGCGGCACCTTGCTCAAGACGGTGCCGATGATGAACGCGGCGAGATCGTCCGGCCGGACCTCCTTGAGGGATCCCTTGACCGCACGCCCGATCGGAGTGCGCGCGGTGGCGACGATGACTGCCTCGGGCATGGCCGGCTCCTAGAAGCTACTGCGGGGTAACTGCAACGCTAATCCGGCCCACCGGGGTGCGGCTACCCCAGGCCGAAGGTACGACCATCCCAGCCGACTTCTGGCCGACGCGATCGCTACCCCGGCCGCCGGGTCGGGATCGGGTCGCGCCGGCGCAACAACGCCCAACGGCCACGCGGGCCGAGCTCGCGGCCGGCGACCGACGCACCCGCCACCTCGGTACCGGCGGACTCCACTGCTTCAACGGCGGCTAGCCCGACCGGGAACACACCCTCGCCGCGCCGGTAGTCCGGCTCGATCTCATCCTCCGGCCAGTAGCCAAGCGCCGCGCACACCGAGGGAAGCAGCACCATCGCGGCGCTGGCGTATCCGGTGGCCGACGGATGGAAGCGGTCCGGGCCGAACATCTCTCGCGGCCGGGCCGAGAACTCGGGACCGAGGATGTCGCCGAATGACACGGTACGACCGCCCGCCTCGACCACGCCGATGGTCTGGGCCGCGGCCAGCCGGCGGGACGAGCGCCTGGCGAGATAGCGCAGCGGCTGCGCGATCGGTTCCACTGTGCCCAGATCGGGACAGGTTGCCACCACCACCTCACAGCGCAGCGCGCGAAGCCGGGCCACCGCCTCGACCAGCAGGCGCACCGACGTCGACTGCCTGACCCGGTGGGTCACGTCGTTGGCGCCGATGAGCAGCACCGCAACCGCCGGCGTCGGCACCACGGCGAGCGCGCGGTCGATCTGGTCGTTCAGATCCAAGGACCGGGCACCGCTGAACGCGACCGACGTCACCCGGACCGGCCGGGACGAGATGTTGGCCAGCCCGGAGGCGATCAGGGCCCCGGGTGTTTCGGTCGGGTCGGTGACGCCAAGCCCGGCCGCCGAAGAGTCGCCGATCATCAGCAGTTCGATCGGTTCGACCCCATCCGCGGCACCGCGGGACAGGTAGACGCCCTGACTGTCCGGGATCGCCGGCCATCGCATACCCACGGTGCGCCTGGCCAGCTTTGCCTGCGCGATCAGCAAGCCGGTTGCGGCCGACAGCAGCACGCCGAGCCCACCGCCGCAGTACGCGGCCGTCACCGCGACCCGGCGGGCGAAGCGGGCTCGACTCACCGATGAACTCCTTCCCTGCGCAGGAAACCGCGGATCTCCTCGCGGGCCTTGGAGCGGATCTCCGGCCCGTGCGTAAAGGCTGCCATCGAGTAGTCCAACTCGCCCAATCGCTGCGCGGTCGCCATGGTCAGCGCGAAGTCGGTGCACAGCACCTTCGGCGACCAGCGCATTCCCCGAACGTTGAAGATCGAGTCTCCGGTGATCAGAACCCCAGAGCTACGGTGCAGCAGTGCCACGTGCCCCGGCGTATGTCCGGGAGTGTGCACGATCTCGACCCCACCGGCGACGTCGAGCACCTGACCATCCACAAGCTCGCTGCCTACCGCGGCCGCGGCGAACCGACCGCTACCCATCCGGTTGAAAACCCGGCCCGCGGTAAGCGTGTTGTCCCGGGCCGGCGCCCGGCCGGATCGGACATAGCTGGCGTCGCGCTCGTGCGCCACCACCGTGGCTGCCGTCTGGGCGGCCAGCTTGGCCAGCCCGCCGGCGTGATCGGGGTGGGCGTGGGTGAGCACTATCCGGGTGACGTCCGAGGGGTTGTGCCCGAGCCAGCGCAATGCCGCGATCACCCGTTTGGGTGCGCGGCGCATCCCGGCGTCAATCAGGGTGAGCTGACCATCCGCATCCCGGAACAGGTACGAGTTGATCAGGTCGGCCGGTGCGGTCGGGATCCGGTAGACGTCCGGGACGAGCTCGACGACTGGCTTGCGGGACACGATGGGCGACCTCCTCGTCAGGGTCCGAGGTACCGCCGGTGGCCTTCCGTTCTGATACGGGCCGGGCGAGTCGGTCAACCGAGCGTAGCCGAGGCTACGCTTCGCTCCGTGCATTACTACGAGTCATTGGTCGATCTCATCGGCAACACGCCGCTGGTCAAGCTCAACCGGGTGACCCAGGGACTGCGGCCGCTCGTCCTGGTCAAGGTTGAGTACTTCAACCCCGGTGGATCGGTCAAAGACCGGATCGCGGTACGCATGATCGACGACGCCGAACGGTCCGGCGAGTTGCGTCCGGGCGGCACGATCGTGGAACCCACGTCGGGCAACACCGGGGTGGGGCTGGCTATCGTGGCCCAGCAGCGCGGTTACCGCTGCGTGTTCGTGGTGCCCGACAAGGTGTCCGCCGACAAGATCAACGTGCTCAAGGCGTACGGCGCCGAGGTGGTCGTGTGCCCGACCGCGGTTCCGCCGGAGCATCCCGAGTCGTACTACAACGTCTCGGATCGGTTGGTTACCGAGATCGACGGTGCCTGGAAGCCGGACCAGTACTCGAATCCCGCCAATCCCCGCTCGCACTATGAGACCACCGGCCCTGAGCTGTGGAACCAGACCGAGGGACGGATCACCCACTTCGTGGCGGGTGTGGGCACCGGCGGCACGGTGAGCGGCACCGGCCGATACCTAAAGGAGGTCTCCGGCGGCCGAGTGCAGGTGATCGGCGCCGACCCGGAGGGCTCGGTGTATTCGGGCGGGACCGGTCGGCCCTACCTGGTCGAGGGGGTCGGCGAAGACTTCTGGCCGATCGCCTACGACCGGGATGTCTGCGACGAGATCGTTGCGGTGTCCGACAAGGACTCGTTCCAGATGACTCGCCGGCTGGCTATGGAGGAAGGCCTGCTCGTCGGCGGCTCGTGCGGGATGGCCGTATCGGCCGGGCTACGAGTGGCCGAGCCGCTGGGTCCGGACGACGTGGTGGTGATCCTGCTACCAGACAGTGGCCGCGGGTACCTATCCAAGATCTTCAGTGACGAGTGGATGGCCGATTACGGCTTCCTCGGCACCTCGGAACCGCACACGGTAAAGGAGATCCTGGCCGGCAAGGGTGCCAAGCTGCCGCAGTTCGTGCACGTCCATCCGAACGAGACGGTCCGCGAGGCGATCAACATCCTGGCGGAGTACGCGGTCTCGCAGATGCCAGTGGTCAAGCAGGAGCCGCCACTAATGGCGGCCGAGGTCGTCGGCTCGGTGGTGGAGCGTGACCTGCTCGATGCGCTGTTCACCGGTCGGGCACATCTGGCGGATCGGATCGAGAGCCACATGTCGGCGCCGCTGCCGATGATCGGCTCCGGCGAGCCGGTCAGCGCGGCCATCGCGGCACTGGAGAAGGCGGACGCGGCGGTCGTCCTGGACGACGGCAAGCCCTCGGGCATCGTGACCCGTCAGGACGTGCTGGGGTTCCTCGCCATCGGGTAGCGCCGCCCGGTAGGAGTGCGGAGATAATGCGGGGTGCCTCAAAGCGGTTACGAGCAGCGACCGTGGCACCGGCAGTACGGCCCGCGCGTGCCGGTAGCCGTTCAGGTGCCGCCGGTTCCGGTGACCGCGCTGCTGGACGAGGCCGCCAACGACTTTCCGCGTTCGCCGGCACTGGGCTACTTCGGCCGCAGCATCAACTACCGGCGGTTGAGACAGCAGGTTGACCTGCTGGCCGGATCGCTGCGGGAACTCGGCGTGGCCAGGGGCGATCGGGTGGCGATGGTGCTGCCGAACTGCCCGGAGTTCGTGCTGACTTTCTACGCGGCGCTACGGCTGGGCGCGATCGCGGTGCCGCTGAACCCCGCGTTCAACCCGTCCGAGCTGCGCTACCGGCTTGCCGACTGCGAGGCCGAGCTGATCGTGGTGGCCGAGTCCAGCTACGAACAGGTCGCCGACGCGCGGGCCGGGACCCCGCTGCGGGACGTGGTGGTCGCCGAGCTCGCCGAGTTTCTGCCGCGCCGGGTGCGGACCCGGATGGCGGTGCCGTCCAGTCGTGGCCGCGCGCTGCGCCGGGAGCTGTCCGGCCAGCTACCGGCCGAGGCCCAGGTGCTGTATTTCGATGAGCTGCTGAACGGTTCGCCGGGACCGGCCAAGCAGCAACCGATCCGGCCGGATCACGACATCGCCGCGCTGTTCTACACCGCCGGCGCGACCGCTCGTCCGCGCGGTGCGATGCTCACCCACAGCAACCTGGTGGCGGCCGCGTACCAGAGCGCGGTCTGGGACCCGCAGCTGGAGCGCGGCGAGGAGGCCACACTCGCGGTGCTGCCGTTGCACCATCCACACGCACTGGTGCTCGGGATCGTCGGTACCGTTCTTGCCGCCAGCACGGTGGTCCTGGTGCCGACCGGCGATCTCGACGATGCACTCGCCGCGGCCAAGGAATGGGGCCCAGCAACCCTGGCCGGCAGCCCGGAACTCTTCGGCGAGCTGGCCGCCTGGCCGCACCTGCACAAGCGGACTCTGCGCTCGCTGCGTTGCTGCGTCTCCGGCCTGGTTGATCTGCCGGCCGAGTTGGCCGAGCGGTTCGAAGCGCGGACCGGCACTCCGGTGGTGAACTCCTACGGCCTCGCCGAATCCGCCGGGCTTGCGCTGGTCAACCCGCTGGGCGGATACGCCCGCCCGGCCACCGCTGGGTTGCCGCTGCCGAGCACCGATGTGGTCGTCGTCGATGAGCAGGAGCCGACCCGGATCCTACCGATGGGCTCGGCCGGCGAGCTGCTGATTCGCGGCCCGCAGGTGTTCGCCGGCTACTGGAACAACGAGCAGGACACCGCCACCACGCTGCGCAACGGCTGGCTGCGGACCGGTGACATCGCCGTGATGAACCTGGACGGCTTCGTCACGATCGTCGACCGCAAAGACGACCTGGTCATCACCGACGGATTGGGCGTGTTCCCGTCCGAGATCGAGCATGTGCTGCTCGAGCACCCCGCGATAGCGGACTGTGCCGTAGTTGGATTGCCTGATCCACGGCACGGACAGCGGATCGCAGCGGCGGTGGTCGGCCGGCCGGGCGCGGCCGTACTACACGACCAGCTCCGCGAGTTCTGCGGGGGGAGGCTGCCGCCCCAGCTGGTGCCGCAGGTGATCGCGGTACGAGGAGATATCCCGCGCAACCACAACGGCGCGATCCTTCGCCGTGCGGTGCGTGAACAGATGAGCGAGTCGATCCGCCCGGGATACCCGGATGCGACGAGCGCGCCTACTGTCCCAGCAGAGTCGGGCGAACAGCGACCCGGGTCGACCATCGGAGGAAGGACGCGATGACGATGCAGACCAAGATCCTTCTCGACGAGTCCGAGATCCCGACTCGCTGGTACAACATCATCCCCGATCTGCCGTCCCCACCGCCGCCGCCGCTACACCCGGCGACTCTGGCCCCGGTCGGTCCGGACGATCTGGCGCCGCTGTTCCCGATGGCGCTGATCGGCCAAGAGGTGAGCGCCGAGTCGTACCTCGACATCCCCGAGCCGGTGCTCGACGTGTACCGGATCTGGCGGCCAACGCCGCTGATCCGCGCCCACCGACTCGAGCGGGCGCTGGGTACCCCGGCGCGGATCTACTACAAGTATGAGGGCGTCAGCCCGGCCGGCTCGCACAAGCCAAACACGGCCGTTCCGCAGGCCTTCTACAACGCGGACCAGGGCGTCCGGCGGCTGACCACGGAGACCGGGGCGGGCCAGTGGGGGAGCGCGCTCGCGTTCGCCTGCGCGCAGTTCGGGCTCGACCTCGAGGTCTGGATGGTGCGCGCCAGCTACGACCAGAAGCCGTACCGGCGCTCGATGATGGAGACCTGGGGAGCGCAGGTGCATGCCAGCCCCTCGGATCGGACCGAGGCCGGGCGGAAGATCCTCGCCGACGAGCCGGACTCCCCGGGCAGCCTCGGAATCGCGATCAGCGAAGCGGTCGAGCAGGCCGGCGCCCGAGAGGACACCAGGTACGCGCTTGGCAGCGTGCTCAACCACGTGCTCATGCATCAGACCGTGATCGGCCAGGAGGCGCTTGCGCAGCTCGGCAAGATCGGCGAGCAGCCCGACCTTATTGTTGGCTGCACCGGGGGCGGCTCCAACTTCGCCGGGCTCGCGTTCCCGTTCCTGCGTGAGAAGTTGGCCGGGCGGATGGCACCGACCATCCGCGCCGTCGAGCCGACCGCGGCGCCGTCGTTCACTCGCGGGATCTACACCTATGACTACGGCGACACCGCCGGGTTCACCCCGCTGCTGAAGATGCACACGCTCGGGCACACGTTCGTGCCCGACCCGATCCACGCCGGCGGCCTGCGCTACCACGGGATGAGCCCACTGCTGTCGCACATCTACGAGCTCGACCTGATCGAGGCGGTCGCCAAACCGCAGCGCGAGTGTTTCGAGGCCGGGGTGCTGTTCGCGCGTACCGAGGGCATTGTCCCCGCGCCGGAACCGACCCACGCGCTCGCGGTCACCATCGAAGAGGCGCGCCGGTGCGCCGAGTCCGGTGAGCAGAAGGTGATCCTGACTGCGCTGTGCGGGCACGGGCACTTCGACATGTCCGCGTATGACCGCTACCTGAGCGGCCAGATGGAGGACTTCGAGATGCCGGCCGAGCGCGTGCGGGAGGCGCTGACCCGGTTGCCTAACCCGCAGCTGTAGCGCGTGGCGCCCGGTTCGTCACCGCCCAATCCCGGACGGCGCACACGGTCCGGCATAGTGAGGGTGCCGGGTCCCCATCCGGGTATGCGGTAGACAGCCCGGGGAGCCCCGGCGGAAGCACACAGATGGGGAGGGCCCGGATGGCCCAGCTGACCAAACCGGCGCTGCAGCTCGACGTCCGGTCCGAGGTCGGGCAGCTCAAGCAGGTCATCCTGCATCGACCCGATCTCGAGCTGAAGCGATTGACCCCGGCGAACATGGACGAGCTGCTGTTCGACGACGTGCTCTGGGTCAAGCGCGCCAGGGAGGAGCACGACGCGTTCGCGGACGCGCTGCGAGATCGCGGGGTCGTCGTCCATCTGCTGGGCAACTTGTTGCGGGAGACCGTGGCCGTGCCCGAGGCGCAGAAGTACATCCTCGATCAGATCCTCGACGAGCGGCTACTCGGACGATCGGCGTTGGAGCCGCTGCGCAGCCTGTTCGAGTCGATGGACGCCGAGACCCTCACCGAGCTACTGATCGGCGGACTGACCAAGCGTGAGCTGCTCGAATACATCGAGGAGCCGAAGTCGGTCGGGTTCCATGTCATGGGCCCGGACGACTTCGTGCTCTGGCCGCTGCCGAACCACATGTACACCAGGGACACCTCGTGCTGGATCTACGACGGGGTGTCGATCAACTCGATGCGCTGGAAGGCTCGCCGCCGGGAGACCATCCACTACGAGGCGATCTATCGCTGGCATCCGATGTTCGCCGGTGCGGACTTCAATCTGTGGTCGGACGGCATCGCTGACGGCCAGGCCACCATCGAGGGCGGCGACGTCCTGGTGCTCGGCCGCGGTTCGGTGCTGGTCGGAATGAGCGAGCGGACCACATCGCAGGGGGTGGAGCGGCTGGCTCGGCGGTTGTTCGCGGGCGGCAAGATCGAGCGGATTGTCGCGCTCAACATGCCGAAGGCGCGCGAGTTCATGCATCTGGACACCGTGCTCACCCAGATCGCGCCGGACACGTTCACGATGTACGCCGGGATGGGGATGCTGCCCGCTTACACGATCGAGCCCGGCGACTCGGACCAGGAGCTCAAGTTCACCGACCACCGGCCCGAGGACATGCACACCGCGATCGCACATGCCCTGGGCCTGTCCAGCAT
>DATFRM010000437.1:0-2836 GCA_035263265.1 Actinomycetes bacterium | reverse complement strand
GGCCGGGTCCGGATCGCTCAGTGCGACCGGGGTGATCTGGACATTCGTGCTCATCGCGGCCTCCGTCCTCGTTGGCATGCAACGTACCTCGGCCGGTCCGCGACGAGCCGATCCCGCGAGGCCGCGGTGATCGTCGCGGCTACGAGGATCGGTACATCGCCAATCCCCAGATGGTCGCGACCGCGAGCCCGATGGCGACGACGGACCAGACCGGGTAATAGGGCAACCACAGGAAGTTCGCGATCGCACTCAAGCCGGCCAAGGCGATGCCGACCGCCCGGGCCCACACCGCCCCCCCGAGCACCGCGAAACCCGCCACGGCGATCAGCGCGCCCAGGATGAGGTGGATCCAGCCCCAGCTGGTCAGGTCGTACTCGAACGTGTAGTTGGGGAGCTGTACGTAGAAATCGTCGTTGAGCAGGGCGACCAGGCCCTGGATGGCGTGGAACACCCCGAGCACGATCATCAAGGTGCCCGCGAACACCGCGATCCCAACCGCCCACCCGGAGACATCCTGCGCGGGCCGCGTGCCGTCGCTCATCTGCTGTCCCTTCCCACGGTGACCAAGCCCGGCTGGCGTCGGCCACTCCCGCATTTGGTGCGCAGATCGTCCAGCGTCCCGGGACTGCTACGGATCACCCGCAGCAGGTGATCTCTCCCGGTTCGAGCAATCGCTGGGCGCAGAGCTCAACGCGGGAAGAACGCATCCAGCCCAGGCTCGACCGGGCCCTGCTTGGCATCGGTGAGCCGCAGTGCCGCGTTGACCAGGGCCACGTGCGCGGAGGTCGCCGGGAAGTTGCCCATCGGGCGATTCCCCCGAACGTCGTGTTGCTCGGCGAGCAAGCCCAGCGTGGTACGGGATCCGAGTAGGGCTTCGAAGATCTGATCCGCCTCGTCGAGTCGGCCCGCGAAAGCAAGTGCCTCGACCAGCCAGAACGAGCACGCAATCATGGCCCCGTCGCCGGCCGGCGGTTCATCGCTGACTGGTGCGGCGGTGGACGGATAGCCCCGCACCATCCAGTCATCGGCGAGCTCGGCGCGAACCGCCTCGATGGTGCCGGGAACGAGCGGATCCTCCGGCGGAAGAAAGCCGAGCAGCGGCAGCCGCAGCAGCGCGGCATCGGGCTGTCGTCCGCCGTAGGTCTGCACGAGCGTGGCTCGGTTGCGGTCGACACCGCGCCGCAGAATCTCGTTACGAGCGGCGCTTCGCAGCCGGCGCCAGGCGGCCGGCTCGCCGGGCAGGCCGAACCACTCGATCATCTTGACCATGGCGTCGGCTGCGGCCCATCCCATCGCGCGAGAGTAGACGTGCCGCCGACGTGGTCCGGCGAGCTGCCAAATGCCGCGATCGGTTTCCGCGCCGCGTCGCTCGAAAGCGCGAAGTAAGGCGGCGGTGTCCAGCGGCGAAGAGGACAGACCGGCCCGCCGGGCCAGGTAGTAGGAACGCAGCAGCTCGCCGGCGGCGACTGACCAGCCGCAGTCGGGGCCCGGCCCACCCGGCCGGAGCGCGCGCTGGCTCGCCGGATGCGGCAACCAGTCAGGTTCAACGGCCGGTCGGTAGCGTTGCCCAGCCGGTCCGTATACGCCCCGGATCTGTTCCGGCGGTCCCGCCGTGGCTCGGAGCAACCAGTCCCGCCACCCGGTGGCCTCCTCAATCGCACCGCAGCGCAGGAACACCTCAAGCGCAGCCGATGCATCGGCCAACCGGCAGCATCGGTAGTCCCACGTTCGTGCGCTTCCGTTAGGCCCGGGGAGCGAGGTGGTGGGCGCCGCGATCACGCCGCCGGTGGAGATGTGGGTAAGCGCCCGGATCGTGATGAGCGAGCGGATGACCGCGTCGCGCCAGGCGCCGGTGTACTCCAGTCCGCTAACCCAGGATCGCCAGAACCGGTCGGTTGCGGCCAGCATCGCGGGCAGGTCCGGTGCGGCCGGAACGCCCTGGTGTGAGGGGCGCCACATGAGCACGAAGCCGAGCTGCTCGCCCGGGCCCACCGAGAACGCCGCCAAACCGTTCTGCCGGACGTGGACCGGGCTGTGCAGCCACAACGTGTCGGGACCCGCGGTGGCCTGCCACATGTCGCTGACCCGTGCTACCGCGGGCACGGACTGTCCGTACCCGAAACGCGGACGCAGCTCCATGCTCAGATCGACGCGACCCTCGAGCCCCTCGATGATCCGAACGACGGTTGGGTAGCCGGCCCGCGGCGGCATGAAGTCGACCAGCCGCACCGATCCGGACGCGGTCTTGAACACGGTCTCGTGGATCAGGGTCGATCCCCGGTAGCTGCGCTGGGCGCGATACCGCACTCCCATCGGGGCTATCCGCCAGCGACCATGACCGGGATCACCGAGCACCGCGGCGAAGCACGCCGGCGCGTCGAAGTCCGGCACGCACAACCAGTCGATCGACCCGTCCCCACTGACGAGCGCGCCGGTGGCGAGATCGCCGATCAGCGCGTAGTCGCCGATGGCGATCGGCTGGATGTGCGGCGCGGCCATGGCCGAGCTACCGATGACTGGCGGTCACACTGACGCCGCCGTCAGTGCCGTCGGGCTGGTGGCGGAACACCCTGGTCGTTTTCGTGCGCACCGTTCTCAGACATGGCCGTACCTACTCTCGGTGCATCAGGGGTAGTACCGATTAGCCCAGCGTTAGTCTCCGGGACGTAAGTGGCGTCACCCATCCCGGGCGATTCGAGTCTCTACCTTCGGCAGAACTCCGGACCGCCGTCGCTGCCTGACGGTGTGCGAGTCGTGGGCAAAGGGCTACCTGGGTGGCGGTGGGGCGGCGCGACCGGCGGCGTGGTCGTACTCGGGAGTCTCGTCCAGCCCGGCT
>DATFRM010000436.1:0-2376 GCA_035263265.1 Actinomycetes bacterium | reverse complement strand
CGCGCGATCGAGTGCGTCGACAGCGTGTCGCTCGGAAACGACGCGCGATCCACGACCACCACGTCATGCCCGAGTCGCGCCAGCAGCAGCGCGGTCGCCGATCCGGCGACCCGGCCGCCGACGATGACGACGTCGTGGCGGTGGTGGCTCGTGGCGTACATGGATGCCTCGCTTCGGTTCTTTCGATACGGGTGGGGTCAGGCCGGCAGGAGGGCGGTCGCGATCCACAACACGGGCATCCCGGCGAAGATCGCGGCGTAGGGCGAGCCGGTGCGCAGCACGGCGACGACCGCGACGGCGAGTGCGGCTAGCGGAGCCGCGGCCCGGGTGGCACCAAGCTCCAGGCAAGCGGCCGCGACTGCGGCTGCGGCTAGCGCGGCGAACGCCGCCGGCGCCACGAACCCGGTTGCCCGCTCCAGATAGGCCGGCATGGTGATCCGGTCGGCCAGCACGATCATGCTGAGCCGGAACAGGTAACTGCCCAGACCGGCAACGAGGATGACAATCCAGACGGTCATCGCGTGACCTCCACGGTTAGCTGTCGTTCCGCGGCTGGGTATGGTCCCGCGGATTGGCGCGGCTCAGCCGGAAGCTGCCGCGGCCGGCGCTGGGCGGTGAGGCCGGCCGCGATGCCCGCGACGATGGCCAGCACGATGCCCAGATGCAGCGGCGCCGCAAGAGACAGGACCGCGACGGCGGCAGCGACGAGGACCGCGCGCCGCAGCGCGGGATCCGCAAGCTTGCTGACCACCTCGCCGACGAGGAAGAGCGGGATCACGAACTCGAGCTGCAGCCATCCGGGCAGACCGGCACCGAGCATGGCGCCGGTTCCGATCGCGACCAGCCACGCCGCCCACAGCACCACCGCGCCGCCGAAGTAATGCGCATGTGCCCGGCTGCGGTTGGCCGGCCGGTCGTACCCATCCAGCCCGACCGCGAACGAAGGGTCGATGAGCAGGTAGCCGGCGACCATGCGCCACCACCACGGGGTGCCGCGCCAGTGCCGGGCCATCGTGGCTGAGTACAGGATGAGCCGGAGGTTGATGACCAGCGCGGCGAGGATCACGACCATTGGCGCAGCGCCGGCGTCCAGCATCTGGATAACGGCGACCTGCGCGCTTCCGGCGTAGATCAGCGGACCGGTCAGCCAGCCGGCCAGCGTCGGGATGCTGGCCTGGGCGGCGCTCAGGCCGATCACGAGCCCGAACGGCACGACGCCGATCAGCCAGGGCAGCATCGCTCGGGCTCCCGCGGCGATGTCTCGGCGGTCGGCTATCAGGCTGAACACGGTTGCTCCTGCAGGTCGTGCGGTCTCCTGCCCCCAATGTGCGTGGCCGGGTGCCCGGAAGCCTTGGAGGAAACATGGAGATCCCGTGGAGATCCGCGATCCGGCGTGCCGATGCGAGACTGGAGGCCGGCCGCCGTGTGGGTGGGGGGAGCCTGCGTTGATCTACGCCTTCGACGACTGCGAGCTTGATCTCGACCGGTTCGAGCTGCGCAGGGGCGGCCGACCGAGGCCCATCGAGCCGCAGGTGTTCGATGTGCTGGCGGTGCTGATCAGGGAACGGCGCCGGGTCGTGCCCAAGGACGAGTTGCTGGACACGATCTGGGGGGACCGGTTCGTCAGCGAGTCCGCGCTCACCAGCCGAGTCAAAGCCGCGCGCCAGGCGATCGGCGACGACGGCCACGCACAGCGCGTCATCAGGACCGTACACGGGCGCGGCTACCAGTTCATCGCACCCGTGACCGAGATGTCGTCGGTTACCACGATCGAGCCGGCGATCCACCACCACAGAACATCCGGTTCTGTACCACCAAAGACGGCACCAGGCTCGCCTACGCGACCATCGGCAGCGGCCCACCACTGGTGAAGGCGGCGAACTGGCTTAGCCATCTCGACTACGACTGGCAGAGCCCGGTGTGGCGGCACTGGCTGGTCGAGCTGTCGCGCCGGTTCCAGCTCGTTCGGTACGACGAGCGCGGCTGCGGCCTTTCGGACTGGGACGTTTCGGAGTTCTCGCTCGACAGCTGGGTGGACGACCTGGAGACGGTGGTCGACGCGGTAGGGCTTGACCGGTTCCCGTTGTTCGGCATCTCCCAGGGCGGACCTGTCGCGATCGCATACGCGGTGCGCCATCCGGAACGGGTCAGCCACCTGGTGCTGCTCGGCAGTTTCGCCCAGGGCCGTCGGAAGCGGGCCCGGACCCCCGACGAGCTGGCGCTTGAGGAGGCCCGGATCGAACTGGTGCGGGTGGGTTGGGGCCTGCCGGATCCGAGCTACCGGCAGATCTTCGTGGCCCGCTTCCTGCCCGAAGGCACCCAGGAGCAGTGGCGCAGCTTCGACGAGCTGCAGGTGCGCTCCACCTCCGCGAACAA
>DATFRM010000435.1:0-5376 GCA_035263265.1 Actinomycetes bacterium | reverse complement strand
CACACCTGCCCCGGGACCCCGCCGACCAGCCAGCCGCCGACGAGCCCGCCACCGACCTCGCCGCCGCCGACCAGCGGACCGCCGACGAGCCCGCCACCGACGACAAGCTCGCCGCCGACTTCGGCACCGCCTACCTCGCAGCCGCCGACAAGCGGGCCGCCCACCTCGGCGCCGCCCGGCAGCACACCGCCGGACGGCGGCGCTCCGCCCGGTGAGTCCGGCGACGGCCTACCGGACACCGGTGGTGGCGCATTGCCGATCCTGTTCGGCTTTGGCATCGCCCTGCTTTCGGGTGGCGCCGCGGTCGCCATCGCCGCTCGCCGCCGCAGCAACCCGACTGAGTAACCGATAGCCCGCACGTAACCGGGGTGCCGAGCCGACCGGCTCGGCACCCCGGCTTACGTAGCGATCATTAGTCCCCTTACGGTGCCGCAAGCCACCACGAAGTGGGTGATCATCTGCGGATACGCGGACTAGTGATCGGCAAGAAGGCGCGGCTTGGTGAGCGCTACAGCGGGATGTTGCCGTGCTTCTTCGGCGGTAGCGTTTCGCGCTTGGTCCGCAGCGCCCGCAGCGCCCTGATCACGTACGAGCGGGTATACGACGGCGGGATGACCGAGTCGACGTAGCCACGCTCGGCGGCGATGTACGGGTTGGCCAGCGTGTCCTCGTACTCCGTTACCAGCTGTTCGCGCATCGCTTCCGGCTCGTCGACGTCGGCGAGCTCGCGCCGGTACAGGATGTTGACCGCGCCCTGGGCTCCCATGACCGCGATCTGCGCAGTGGGCCAGGCCAGATTGATGTCCGCGCGCAGGTGCTTGGAGCCCATGACGTCGTACGCACCGCCGTAGGCCTTGCGAGTGATGACGGTGACCTTGGGCACGGTCGCTTCGGCGTACGCGTAGATAAGCTTGGCGCCGCGCCGGATGATCCCGTTCCACTCCTGAGACGTGCCGGGCAGGAACCCGGGCACGTCGACGAACGTCAGCACCGGGATGTTGAATGCGTCGCAGAACCGCACGAACCTGGCTGCCTTCTCGGACGCGTCGATGTCCAGGGTCCCGGCGAACTGCAACGGCTGGTTGGCGACCACACCGACCGAATGCCCCTCGACTCGGCCGAAGCCGCAGATGATGTTCGGCGCGAACAGCGGCTGGATCTCCAGGAACTCCTCGTCGTCCAGGATGTGCTCGATGATCCGGTGCATGTCGTACGGCTGGTTCGCCGAGTCCGGGATCACCTGGTCGAGCTCGCGGTCCGCCTCGGTGATCTCCAGCTCGCCCTCGATCGGAAAGCTCGGCGGGTCCGAGAGGTTGTTGCTCGGCAGGTACGAGACCAGCGCCTTGACCCATTCGATGGCTTCCTTCTCGTCGGAGGCCATGTAGTGCGCGTTGCCCGATTTGGTGTTGTGTGCGCGTGCCCCACCGAGCTCCTCGAACCCGACGTCCTCGCCGGTCACCGTCTTGATGACGTCGGGGCCGGTGATGAACATGTGCGAGGTCTGGTCGACCATGACAGTGAAATCGGTGATGGCAGGGGAGTACACCGCCCCGCCGGCGCACGGGCCCATGATGAGCGAGATCTGCGGGATCACCCCGGACGAGATGACGTTGCGGTAGAAGATCTCGCCGTACAGCCCTAGCGAGACCACGCCCTCCTGGATCCGGGCACCGCCGGAGTCATTGATCCCGATCATCGGGCAGCCGGTCTTGAGCGCGAGGTCCATCACCTTGACGATCTTCTCGCCGAACACCTCGCCGAGCGAGCCGCCGAACACGGTGAAGTCCTGCGCGAACACGCAGACGCCGCGGCCGTCGATGGTGCCGTAGCCGGTTACCACGCCGTCGCCGTACGGCCGGGAGGATTCCAGCCCGAAGTTCATCGACCGATGCCTGGCCAGCTCGTCCATCTCGATGAACGAACCGGGATCGAGCAAGGCCTCGATCCGCTCTCGGGCGGTCATCTTGCCTTTGGCGTGCTGCTTCTCGACGGCTCGCGCCGAGCCGGCATGCACGGCCTCGTCGTTGCGCTGGTCCAGGTCGGCGATCTTGCCTGCCGTCGTGTGGATGTCGATCTCGCCTGCGGTCATGTCGCCCTCGCTCGTGCCGGTGTAGCCGCGTGGCCAGCGTATCGAGGGCCCGGTGCCACGCCGCCGCCTAGGCTGGGCCGGTGACCTCGCCGTATCGCGATCTCGATCGGCCACCGTTGCGCGAGGCCGACCTGCGCCGGGCGTTGCTCGCTCCGCCGGGCGCGGTCGAGCCGGGGTTGTGGCGGGACATCCGGGTCGTCGATAGCACGGCATCCACGAACGCCGATCTGCTCGCCGCTGCGCAAGCCGGTGGGCCGGAGGGCACGGTGCTCGTCGCCGAGGAACAGACCGCCGGCCGGGGAAGGCTGGATCGCGGCTGGGTGGCACCGGCGCGCTCCGGGCTCACGTTCTCCGCACTGCTGCGTCCGAACCGGGTGCCACCGGCCCGCCGGGGCTGGCTGCCGCTGCTGGCCGGCGTCGCGGCGGCCGAGGCGCTGAGCGCGCTCGCCACCGAGGTACTGGTCCGGCTCAAATGGCCGAACGACGTGCTGGCCGGGCCGGCGGAGCGCAAGATGGGCGGGATCCTGGTCGAGCTGGTCGGCGATGCCGCGGTGGTGGGGGTCGGGCTGAACGTCACACTGCGTACCGACGAGCTGCCGGCACCGACCGCCACCTCGCTCGCGATCGAGGGCGCGCAGGTCGACCGGGACTCGTTGCTGCGTGCGGTGCTGCGCCGGCTGGCCGGACGCTACGAATCCTGGATCGAGGGCGCCGGCGATCCGGAACCGTCCGGGCTGCGCACCGCCTACGTCGAACTGTGCGGCACCCTCGGCCGACCGGTACGGGTGGTACGAGCGGCGCAACCTGACCTGCTCGGCACTGCCACTGGTATCGACGCGTTCGGGCAGCTGGTGGTGGATACGGCGGATCACGGACCGCACACAGTCGGCGCCGGAGATGTGATCCACGTGCGCTGACATGTCAGGATTCCCTGCAGTTGTTGCGATCGTCAGTCGCGCGTTGTCGCGGATGGGAGCAGTCCGATGGGATATCCAACCCGGTTGCTCGGCACGGACGAGGAGATCCACTTCACCCTGCGCCCGCATTGGAAGGCGCTGATCCTCCCGATCTTCGTGCTCATTGTGGCCATCGCGGCGGCGGGCTTCCTAGCGACCTTGCTGCCCGACGGCGATGCGAAGGGGTGGCTGGCACTGGTGATCGCGGGGGTCTGGCTGATCATCGTGGCCAGATGGGTGCTGTGGCCGATCGCGGTCTGGTACTTCACCACGTACGTGATCACCAACAAGCGGCTCATCATCCGGACCGGGGTGCTGTCCAGGTCCGGCCATGACGTGCCGCACAACCGCATCAACGATGTGGCGTTCTCGCACACCTTCTGGGAGCGGCTGCTCGGCTGCGGCACGCTCGTGGTCGAGTCGGCCGGCGAGCGCGGCCAGCTCACCCTGCACGACATCCCGCGGGTCGAGGAAGTGCAGCGGGATCTGTACGAACTGGTCAACTACGGCCGGTCCGACGCCGCCCGGATGGATCAGCCCGACTACGAGGAACGGCCACCCGCCGAGCGCGGCGACGGCACCTGATCGTCGCGATCACGGCGCTGAGCTAGCCTCGGGGTCGTGAGCGAGACCTACGAGCACGTACAGGTGCGCCGGCACGACCGGGTCGCCGAGATCGTGCTCGACCGGCCGAAGGCGCACAATGCGCTGTCCACCGCGATGGCCCGGGAGATCGCCGCGGTCGCCGCGGCGGTGGCTGCCGACCGGGAGTTCCGCGCGGTGGTGCTCAGCTCGTCGGCGGAGCGAGCGTTCTGCGTCGGCGCCGACCTCAAGGAACGCAACTCGTACTCCGACGACGATCTGCGCCGGCAGCGCCCGGTGTTCCGGGCCGCGTTCGGCGGGATCCTCGACCTGCCGGTTCCCGCGATCGCCGCGGTGTACGGCTTCGCACTCGGCGGCGGTCTCGAGCTTGCGCTTTCCTGCGACCTGATCGTGGCGGATGAGACCGCGGTACTCGGGCTGCCGGAGGTCACCGTGGGGGTGATTCCCGGCGGTGGCGGCACCCAGTTGCTGGCCCGGCGGGTGGGCTATTCGCGTGCCGCCGACCTCATCTTCACCGGCCGCCGGGTGGACGTCGCCGAGGCGGCCCGGCTCGGCCTGGTGGACCGGCAGGTCCCGGCCGGTAGGGCGACCGCGGTCGCGCTCGAGCTGGCCGCGGCAATCGCCGCGAACTCGCCGGTCGGGGTACGCAATGCCAAGCGCGCGCTCCGGCTCGGGACGGACGGTTCGCTGGCCGCCGGGCTGGAGATCGAAGACGCCGCCTGGCGGGCTACCGCATTCTCAGGCGATCGGCGCGAGGGCGTGGCCGCGTTCAACGACAAGCGCACGCCGGACTGGCCGGGGGAGTAGGCAGGCCGTGACTGATCTTCCGACCGCGATGTCGGTCCGCGAGGTCGGGCCGCGCGACGGCCTGCAGAACGAGGACCCGGTTCCGACCGAGGCCAAGGTCGAGCTGATCAACGCGCTATCCGGCACCGGGGTCGGCCGGATCGAGGCGGTCTCGTTCGTGCATCCGAAGGCGATCCCGCAGATGGCCGATGCCGATGCGGTATGGGCGGCGATCGAGCGCAATGCCGCGGTGCGCTACTCCGCGCTGGTACCGAACCTGCGTGGTGCCCAGCGCGCGCTGGACGCCGGGTTCACCGAGATCGAGGTCGTGGTATCTGCGTCGGACACGCACAACCGCAAGAACGTCAATCGGTCCACCGCCGAATCACTCGACGACATCGCCGCCGTGCTCGCACTGGCCCATGACCGGGGCGCGACCTGCCAGGTGATCGTGTCGACCGCGTTCGGCTGCCCGTACGAGGGCGACGTGCCGGTCGAGCGGGTGCTCTGGGTGGTGGATCGGGCTCGGGCCGATGGCGCGGATGGGATCTCGTACGGCGACACCACGGGGATGGCGACCCCGTCCCGGGTTACCGCCCTGATCGGGGAGACCCGGATGCGGCACCCGGACGCGGCGCTGAACCTGCACTTTCACAACACCCGTGGCACCGGGCTCGCCAACGTGCTGGCAGCGCTCCAACTCGGGGTCGACGACTTCGACGCGTCCGTGGGTGGACTCGGCGGCTGCCCGTACGCACCGGGCGCGACCGGCAACATTGCGACCGAGGAACTCGTGCACATGGTGGAGGACATGGGCGTCGGCACCGGCATCGACCTGGACGCGATGATCGCGGCGGCTGCCGAGGCGGAACGGCTGGTCGGGCGGACGCTGCCGTCGCAGGTGCTCCGGGCCGGGCCGCGTACCCGCCGGACCGACCCCGA
>DATFRM010000434.1:0-7106 GCA_035263265.1 Actinomycetes bacterium | reverse complement strand
ACGTCAGCTCGCTGATCGCGGAGTACGGGCCGGACCAGCCCATCCCGCTGCCGCTGGACCCGGACACAGCCGGCGCGGATGGTGCTCGTGCAGACGGTGCCGGAGCGAATGGTGGGCGTGCGGACGGAGCCGGCGCGGACGGAGCCGGCGCGGACGGTGCTGGTCCAAACTCCGCGCCGGTCCCGCGGACCCGCCCGTTCGTGCGCGCCGAGCAGGAGCGGCGGCTGGCCACCGCCGAACGGGGCTATGCGCTGCTCGGCCGGGTCAACCCGCTCGCATTGGAGGAGTACGCCGCGCTCGAGGAGCGGCTGCGGTTCCTGAGCGAGCAACTGGAGGATCTCAAGGCAAGCCGGCGCGACCTGCTAACCGTGATCAAGGAGGTGGACGAGCGGGTCGAGCAGGTCTTCGCCGCCGCGTTCGAGGACACCGCGCGGGAGTTCGAGCAGGTCTTTGCCCGGCTCTTCCCCGGCGGTGAGGGCCGGCTGGTGCTGACCGAGCCTTATGACATGCTCACCACCGGGGTCGAGGTGGAGGCGCGGCCACCGGGCAAGAAGATCAAGCGGCTGTCGTTGCTGTCCGGTGGCGAGCGCTCGCTGACCGCGGTGGCCCTGTTGATCGCCATCTTCAAGGCCCGACCGAGCCCGTTCTACGTTCTGGACGAGGTCGAGGCCTCACTCGACGACACGAACCTGGGTCGGCTGCTGGAGATCCTCGAAGAGCTGCGCGAGTCCAGCCAGCTCATCGTGATCACGCACCAGAAGCGGACCATGGAGATCGCGGATGCGCTGTACGGCGCCTCCATGCGGGGGGACGGGGTGACCGCGGTGATCAGTCAGCGGCTCCGGGACGAACCGGCTCGGGATCTTGCCTCGTTCGGTGGCCGAACGATCCCGGCGCCGGCGGGTCCGGTCGACCGGGCCAGGACGTGACAGGCCGGACCAACGGGTCGGTGCCGGCCGGTGAGTCCCGGCGGTTCGATGCCTTTCTGTGCGACCTCGACGGTGTGCTGCGGATCTGGAATCAGGACCTGTGGCCGTTGATTGAGCAGCGATACGGTCTTGAACCCGGCGCGATCACCGCCATTGCGTTCCGGGCCGACCTGCTGTTGCCGGCGGTACTGGGCCAGGTCAGTGACGACGAGTGGCGGCTGTCAGTGGCCAAGGTTCTGGCCGGTGAGTACGGGATCGAGCGGGCCGCCGCAGCGATGGCGGACTGGTCCGCGCCGATCGGCCGGGTGGATCCGGCCGCCCTGGCCCTGGTCCAGCGAGCCAGGTCGGCCGGGATCAGGACGGTCCTGGTGACTAATGCAAGCTCGCGGCTGGACCGGGATCTGGCCGCGCTCGGGTTGGACGAGGTCGTCGATGCGGTGGTGAATTCGTCCCGGGTCGGCGCGGTGAAGCCGGATCCGCAGATCTATCTGCACGCTGCCGAGGTCGGCGGTGCGAAGCCGCAGCGGTGCCTGTTCGTGGACGACACCCCGGCGAATGTGGCCGGCGCCGAGGCGGTCGGCATGACCGCGCTGCTGTACACCGGGACCGGCACGCTACCGGAGATCGCCGGAATGCTCGGGCTGGAGTAGCGAGCCCTGTGGGTAGAGCCTCGCCCGGATTACGTAAGCAGCTCGTCGTCGTACTCGCCCTCGTCCCCGCCATGGCCATCGTCGGCCGGCCTGGCCGGCGCCGGCTCGGCGTCCGACGGAGGTAGCTGGGCGAACATGGACCGGAACTCCTCGTCCGGCATGATCTGCCATTCCGAGCTGCTGCGGTCCACATCCAGCAGACTGAGCGAGTCGTCGCGCCACCAGTACACGTCGGGGCTTACCGGATGCGGCAGCTGCCCGAACATCTGGGCGGTCCGGGCCACCATCCACGGCACGGCCTCGGCGGTCTGCTGCCGGTCGGTGATCAGATGGATCATGGTCGTGTCATGCTGCGGTACCGAGACCAGAACCCCGTTCGGAGCCGGGGCAGGGAGCAGGTCCTCCACGAACAGTGCTGGCGACGCGCCGTGACTGGATTCGGCCACTACCAGCGAGACCCGCGAGCCGCCGGCCAGCTCCTGAACCCCGACATGCCAGGGCTCGATCACCTTGCGGGTGTTCGCCCGTGCCTGAGCCAGCACCTCGACGTCGTCGATCTGTTCGGCCGACCAGCGGCCGAGGTCGGTCCACTGCAACGAGCTGGGCGCCCGGCTCAGCCCGGTGGCCGGGCGGTCCACATCGAGAAACACGGCCGCGTCGATCCCGGCCGCGTAACTGCGGACCAGCGCCTGTTCCTCATCGGCCAGGCCGGACGGCTGCAAGCGGATCAACAGCCGATCCTTCGCGGTATCGAACCGCTGGGCCAGTTCACCTCGGCGGGTCTCCCACGCCGGGTAGGCCAGCGTCGCTTCTACCCAGCGCTCGACGACGGTTTCTCGCCGGGTTTCTGGCGCTAGCGACCAGGACCGGACCAGCTCGGTGACATCGGCCTGCAGCGGCCGGCCGCGCAGGACCAGGTCTACGGTCCACGGATCGAGCCACTTGAACCGCACCCGGCTCTGCTTCAGGACGGCCGTGACCAGGGCTTTTACCGTCTCTTCGGGGCGGACGGCGACCTCGTCCGAAGCACCGGGCTGCGCCTCCGGCTCGCCGGCGGTGACCAGCGTGAAGATCCCCATGTGTCAGCCTTCTCCGAGATTGCCGGGTCAGCCTACTGAACGTGACGGTTGGTGCGGTGCGCTCGGTTACACGCCAATTCGGTGCGCTGCGTGCCCGGCCAACTGATCTGGAAGACTGAGCGCGCTATGGAAATCTGGATGTGGGTGCTGATCGTTGCGGCGATCCTGCTGGTCATCGTGGGTTTGGTGGCAGGCTCGCGCCGCCGCCGGGTGCCGCCGCCGAGTGCGCCGGTGCCGAGCGTGGCGGTCGAGCCCGAGGTCGGGGCCGAGCCCGGGGTGGCGGCCGAGCCGACAGTGGTCGTCGAGCCCGAGGCGGGGGTTGAAGCGCCGAGCCTAGAGCGACCTGAGCCCGCACTGACGGTAGAGCGGCCCGAGCCGGCCGCCGGTCGGCTGGTCCGGCTCCGGTCCCGGCTGGCCAGGTCGAACTCGGCTCTCGGGCAAGGCCTGCTGACGCTGCTGTCCCGCGATTCCCTCGACGAATCCACCTGGGAGGAGATCGAGGACGTTCTGCTCAGTGCCGATCTCGGGGTCGCCCCCACCAGTGAGCTGGTCGGCCGGCTGCGCACCCGGGCCCGGGTCGAGGGTCTGTCCTCGCCCGACCAGGCCAAGCAGGTACTGCGGGAGGAGCTGCTTTCGCTGATCGAGCCGAACCTGGATCGCGGCCTGCGGATCACCAAGAACGGCCGACCCTCGGTCGTACTCGTGGTCGGCGTGAACGGCACCGGCAAGACCACGACCACCGGGAAGCTGGCGCGGGTTCTGATCGCCGACGGGCACACGGTCGTGCTCGGTGCTGCCGATACCTTCCGGGCCGCGGCGGCCGACCAGCTGGCCACCTGGGGCACTCGGGTCGGTGCCCGGACGGTACGCGGCCCGGAAGGCGCCGATCCGGCCAGTGTGGCGTTCGACGCGGTCCGCGAGGGCATCGACGAGGGTGTGGACGTCGTGCTGGTTGATACCGCCGGCCGACTGCACACCAAGACCGGGCTGATGGACGAGCTTGGCAAGGTCAAGCGGGTGGTCGAGAAGCACGGCCCAGTCGATGAGGTGCTGCTGGTACTGGATGCCACGACCGGCCAGAACGGGATGGTGCAGGCCCGCGTGTTCGGCGAAGTCGTAGATGTGACCGGGATCGTGCTGACCAAGCTGGATGGCACCGCCAAGGGCGGGATCGTGGTCACCGTGCAGCGCGAGCTCGGCGTGCCGGTGAAGCTGGTCGGGCTGGGTGAGGGCGCCGATGACCTGGCCCCGTTCGATCCGGCTGCATTCGTGGACGCCCTGCTCGCCTAAGCCGACGCGCTAGGACTTTTGGATCATTACCGGCGGTGTGTGCGGACAATTCACCCAAATTAGGTGATCGTTTGCACAATGCGCCAGTAATGATCGGGAATTTGCGTGGCGGCTCGGGAGACGGCGCCCCAGCGTTGTTGTTGGTTACCCTTGCGGGGTTCCCGCTTTCGACGGATTGATCGAGGCCATCCCGTGTTCGACACGCTTTCCGACCGCCTTGCCGCGACGTTCAAGAGCCTGCGCGGCAAGGGCCGGCTCTCCGCCGCCGACATCGACGAGACGCTCCGGGAGATCCGGGTCGCGCTGCTGGAGGCCGATGTCGCGTTGCCGGTGGTCCGGGAGTTCATTGCGGCGGTGCGGGAGCGGGCCGGCGGCGCCGAGGTCCATCAGGCGCTCAATCCGAGCCAGCAGGTCATCAAGATCGTTAACGATGAGCTGATCCGGATCCTTGGCGGCGAGACCCGGCGGCTTCGGTTCGCGAAACACCCGCCCACTGTGATCGTCCTGGCCGGCCTGCAAGGCACCGGAAAGACCACGCTGGCCGCGAAGCTCGGGCGCTGGCTCAAGGCCGAGGGCAACCATCCGCTGCTGGTCGCCGCGGACCTGCAGCGGCCGAACGCGGTCCAGCAGCTGCAGGTCGTAGGGGAGCGGGCCGGGGTGCCGGTATTCGCCCCGGAACCGGGCAACGGGGTCGGTGATCCGGTCGCGGTGGCTCGGGACTCGGTTGAGTACGCCCGGTCGAAGCTGTACAACGTCGTGGTCATCGACACCGCCGGCCGGCTCGGCATCGACGCGGAGATGATGCAGCAGGCCGCCGACATCCGGGACGCGGTCGATCCGGACGAGGTTCTGTTCGTGGTCGACGCGATGATCGGCCAGGACGCGGTCACCACCGCGCAGGCGTTCCTCGACGGGGTCGGTTTCGACGGGGTGGTGCTCACCAAGCTGGACGGTGACGCGCGCGGTGGGGCGGCGCTGTCCGTCGCCCAGGTCACCGGCCGCCAGATCATGTTCGCGTCCAACGGCGAGAAGCTCGACGACTTCGATGTCTTCCACCCGGACCGGATGGCCTCGCGAATCCTCGGGATGGGCGATCTGCTGACCCTCATCGAGCAGGCCGAGCGCACGTTCGACGCCGAGCAGGCCGCGAAGATGGCCGAGAAGGTCGCTGCCGGCCGGGCGCACGAGATGACGCTCGAGGACTTCCTCGCGCAGATGGAGCAGGTGCGCAAGCTCGGCTCGATGTCGAAGCTGCTAGGGATGATCCCCGGCATGGGGGAGATGCGGGAGCAGATCAACAACATCGACGAGCGCGAGATCGACCGGATCGCCGCCATCATCAGGTCGATGACCCCGGCGGAACGGACCGATCCGAAGATCATCAACGGGTCTCGGCGGGCCCGGATCGCGCGCGGCTCCGGAGTGACCGTGTCCGAAGTCAACGGCCTGCTCGACCGGTTCGCCGAGGCGCAGAAAATGATGCGCCAAATGTCCCGGGGTGGCGGCGGCTTTCCCGGCATGCCTGGCATGCCCGGGATGCCAGGGATGGGGAAGAAGTCGAGAGGCAAGGCCGGGCGCAAGGGCAAAGGCAAGGCCGCACGGTCCGGCAATCCGGCGCGCAGCGGCAACCCGGCCCGGTCCGGCAACCCCACGCGAAGCGGCAACCCGGCTCGCGGCGGCGACTCGGCCGGGCAGGCCGGAGCAGTGCCGGCCGCGTTCGGCGGTCCTGGCGGCGGAGGTCCGGGCTCCGGTGGACCGGGTGCCGGTGGACCGCCGTCGGATACAGAGGCCGACCTGGACGGCCTTGACCTGCCGCCGGAGCTGCGCGAGTTCCTGTCCAAACGCTCCAATTAACCGGCCGCCTGATGGCTCGGTGAGGTCTGGCCAATGATCGATCATTGGTCACGACGCGCGAAGAAACGCCGCGGAAATCGCCGAAAACTGACCAATGATCGATCAAGGGCCAGGTTGGGGCGCTGCACCGGGAGGATTCGTGACCGAGGCCGAGCCGCTACTGGTGCGGGGCGTCGTGCTGCCGGAGGACGAACCGCGCGATCTGTACGTAGTTGCCGGCCGGGTTAGCTACGACCTGGTGGCTGGCGCTCGCGAGGTGGCCAGCGGCTGGATCGTCCCCGGCCTGGTGGACGCGCACTGCCACATCGGGCTCGGGCTGGACGGTGCGGTCGACCAGGCCGAGCAGGAGCGGCAGGCGCTGGCCGAGCGCGCGGTCGGCATGCTGCTGGCCAGGGATGCCGGCGCCGCGGCGGACACTCGCTGGATCGATGAGCGGGACGATCTACCCCGGATCGTCCGAGCCGGCCGGCATTTGGCCCGGACCGGGCGCTACCTGCGTAACTACGGCATCGAACTGGAGCCGCCCGATCTGCCCGACGCGGCGATCCAGCAGGCGGCCCGCGGCGACGGCTGGGTCAAGATCGTGGCGGACTGGATCGATCGTGATCGCGGTGATCTCACTCCGTGCTGGCCGGCCGAGGTGCTGGCCCAGGCCGTCCACCGGGCGCAGGGGGCCGGCGCTCGGGTCACCGTCCATACATTCGACGAGCAGGGCGTGGCCGACGCGATCGCGGCCGGGGTGGATTGCGTCGAGCACGGCACGGGTCTGTCCGAGCAGCTCATCGACACCATGGCGGCTCGCGGCACGGCGCTGGTGCCAACGTTGATCAATGTTGCGAACTTTCCGGCGATCGCCGAGCAAGCGAGCAGATATCCCGCGTACGCCGATCACATGCGCCGCCTGCACGCCAGTGCGCCGGGCCGGGTGGCGATGGCATACGAGGCCGGCGTCCCGGTGTTCGCCGGCACCGACGCGGGCGGCGCAGTGGCGCATGGCCGGGTGGCCGAGGAGGTCGCCGCGCTGTATGCGGCTGGGCTCCCGGCGGAGGTTGCGCTCGGTGCCGCCAGCTGGGCCGCCCGGCGCTGGCTCGGCCGTCCGGAGCTCGCGGAGGGCGACCCGGCCGATCTCGTGGTCTACCCGACCGACCCGCGTAAGGATCTCCGAGTACTGGCCGCCCCGGCTCGTGTGATCCTTCGTGGCAAAATCGTGGTGTGACCAGCTCGCCACCGCGGGTATTCCTGCGCCGGCCTCGACCGCAGGACGAACAGTGGTACCTGGAGGCGGTGCGCCGCAGCGCCGCCGC
>DATFRM010000433.1:0-8376 GCA_035263265.1 Actinomycetes bacterium | reverse complement strand
GAGCGGTTGATCGCCGACGCGCTCGCGGTCGGTGCCGACACGCTGGTCACCGGGGGCGGCCCGGGGTCGAACTACTGCGCGGGCGCGGCGGCCGCGGCACGAGTGGCCGGGCTGCACTGTGTACTCGTGCTGTACGGCGATCCGGACGGCGCGGAGGACACCCATCCGCATCCCAACCTTGCCCTGGCCCGCTGGCACGGCGCCGAGATCCGGTTCACCGGCGCGGCCCAGCGCGCCTCGGTGGATCCGGTGCTGGACCAGGTGGCGGCCGAGGTGCGGGCCGGCGGTGGCCGGCCATACCTGGTGCCGCGTGGCGGGGCGAGCGTAGTCGGCGCACTGGCGTACCTGGATGCGGCCCGTGAGTTTGCCGCGCAGTTGGAGACCGTGGGGGTGCGCCCGGCGACAGTGCTGATCGCGGCCGGGTCCGGCGGAACCGCAGCCGGCCTGGTCGCCGGCGCGACCGCCGACGGCAACCAGTGGCGGGTGCTGGCTGCCGCCGTCAGCCGCCCGCCGGAGCAGACCGCGGACCGGATGCTGCGGCTGGCCCGGCAGGCCGCCGGCCGGCTTGGCCTCCGCTCCGCGACCGCGGCCGACATCGAGGTCACCGATGCGCGCGGCCCCGGCTACGGCGTCCCGTCGGCCGAGGGGGAGCGAGCCGCCGAACTCGCGGCCTCGACCGAGGGCCTGCTGCTCGACCCGGTGTTCTCGGCCAAGGCCCTCGGAGTGCTGCTCGATCGGCCCGAGCTGCCTGGCCCGGTGGTGTTCTGGCACACCGGTGGCCAGGCGGCCGCACTCGGCAAGCTCATCGCCAAGAGACCGCAAGAGGTGCCAACGTGACAGCGGAGCCGACGTGATCGGGGGCAGTGGCGTGACCAGGGTGCGGGGACCGGCCGAGGAGCGCCCGGCGCCCGAGCTGATCGCGGCGGGGTTTGCGCTGGAAGTCGCCGACGCACCGCTGCTGCATCGCGGACTCGGTCTGGCCGACCTCGCTCATCTCCTCGACCTGCGGGCCCGCAAGGTGGTCAAGGACGAGGTCGTACGCCGGTTGCTTGGCGCCGTGCTGGACGCGCTGGAGATCCCGGCCGAAGAGTTCCCGTACGACCCGGAGTACGGCGAGGTCTACAACTGCCGGGAACGCTGGTTCGTCGAACGCCTCGGCGATGACGCCGGCTGGCTGCACGCCGGCCGGCCGCGCCGGGAGGCGACCCGGATCGCGCTGCGACTGGTGCTGCGCGGGCAGGTTGCCGAGCTCGCCGGGGACGCGGCGGAATTCGCCACCGTGGTCGCCGACGCGGCCAGTCGGCAACTCGAAACCTGGATGCCGGACCAGACCTACCTGCAGCAGGCCCAGCCGTCCACGTTTGGCCATTACGTGCTCTCGTTCGCCTATCCGGCGCTTCGCGACGCCGACCGGCTACTGGCCGGGCTGGACTGGGTGAACCTGTCGCCCGGCGGTGCCGGCTGCGTGAACGGCAGCCGACTGCTGGTCGACCGGGATCACGTCGCCGCGCTGCTCGGCTTCGGCGGGGTGATCGAACACACCAGGGACGCGATGTGGCAGCTGGACGGGCTGGTCAGCCTGCTCGCGTCGGCGACCAGCCTGGTCGCCAGCCAGAGCAAGCTGGCCGAGGATCTGGAGATCTGGGCCAGCGAGGAGTTCGACTTCGTGGACCTGGCCGGCCCGTACACCCGGGCGAGTGTGCTCATGCCGCAGAAACGCAACCCGTACGCGGTGGCCATCGTCCGCGGCGCCGGCGGGGTGCTGATCGGCCGGCTGTCCGGGTTCCTCGCCGTGGCCAAGACACCGTCCGCGCGCAGCGACAACCTGATCTTCGCGTACGGCGAGGTGCCGCGCGCGCTCGACCTGGCCGGCCGGGTGACCAGGCTGATGTCCGGGGTGGTGGCCACCCTGGAGGTGCATCCGGAGCGGATGTGGGAGGTCCTGCTCGGCGGATTCTCGCAGGCCACCGACCTGGCCGAGTTCGTGATGGAGAGCTGTGACGTCGACTACCGGACCGCGTATCTCGTGGTCGGCCGGGCGGTCCGCGGCGCCGGCCGGCAGGGGCTGCGTGGGGTCGACCTCACCGGTGAGCTGCTCGATGCGGCCGCTACCGAGCAGCTCGGCCGGCCGCTCGGCCTGGCCGGCCGGGATCTGTCCGCGGTGCTGGATCCGCGGGCGATCGTGCGAACCCGGGTGGCCTCCGGTGGAGCGGCGCCGGCTGTGGTCCGGGACATGGCCGCCCGGTGCCGGGTCGAGGCGCGGGCCACAGTGGACCGGGCGTCCGACGCCAGGCAGCGGATCGAGCGGGCTGAGTCCGCACTGGTGACCAAGGCCAAGGAGGTGGCCAATGGTTCGACCGCGCACTGATCACGGGTCAGTCCGCGATGACGACGTCGAGCTCCGGCGGCGTCAGCAGCGTGTTCGACACGTAGCAGTAGCTGCGCGCCCGTTGGACCAGCGGTTCGAGCTCGGCGCGCGGCAGGCTCGAGTGGACCGTGAGCCGCAGGGCGGAAAACCGCAGCCCGGCGTACTCACCCTCGATGTCGACGCTGAGGTCGGGCAGGGTGACATCGCGTTTGCGGGCAGCGTGATATACCGCGGCGGCGAAGCAGCCGACGAGCGCGGCCAGGAGCATCTCGGTCGGCATCGGGCCCTGGTCCTGCCCGCCATACTGCGGCGGTTCGTCGATCGCCAGCTCGAAGCCCCGGACGGGGATGGTGACGTGGTAGCCCCCGTTCCACTGCGCAGTAAGCCGCATAGCGATGGACGGTAGCGTGTCCGGGCCCGCGCCGGTGCCGGCGAGTGGGTCCGCGCCAGCGGGTGGGTCTGCGTCGGCCGGCGCGCCGGCGCCGCCCGTCGCGTCGCTGCCGGCCGAGGTGAACGTCGTCAATGTCGGCCTGCCGCTGTTCGCCGACGCGATCCGCGACCAGGACGGAGCCGTGGTCGACGTCGAGTGGCGGATCCCGGCGGGCGGCCGGCCCGAACTCGTCGCCGCCCTGACCCGGTTGTCCGGCCGCTGGCACGACCGGGTGCACGCGGCCAACGAGGAAGTGCTTCGCCGGCTCAACGCCGCGACCCCGATGCTGACCGGGCTGGCCCGATGTGACGAGGCCGTACCCGGTGTCGGCTCGCGGACCGTGCTGCATTGCGGTCCGGCGTTGGACTGGGCGGCCGCGGGCGATCCGCTGCGCCGCTCAATCGCCGCGACGGTGGTGGCCGAAGGGTGGGCCGACGGCGTCACCGACGTACCGGGCCTGGTGGAGACCGGCGCGGTTCAGCTGGCCTCCGCGAACGCGCACGACACGGTGTTGCCGATGGCGACCGCTATCGGACCGAGTGCGCCGGTGCTGGTAGTCGACGACGAGGCGGCCGGCACCAGGGCATTCAGCGCGATCAACCAGGGATCCGGCCAGGCGCCCTGGATGGGCGTGGACACGCCAGAGGCGGTGGCGCGGCTGATCACCATCCGCGACGTGGTAGCGCCGGTGCTGCGGGCTGCGTTGGTTTCCGCCGGGCCGATCGACGTGTTCGGTCTGGTGGCCCAGGGCCTGCAGATGGGCGACGAGGTGCACATGCGATCGCAGGCAACGGCGAATCTGCTGTGGCGAACGCTGCTGCCGCACCTGGTGGCCGTGGACGCACCAAACCTGGTCGAGGCGGTTCGGGTCCTTTCCGCGAACCACCTGTTCTTCCTCAACGTCGCGATGGCAGCGGCGAAGGCGACGCTGATGGCGGCCTACGACGTGCCCGACTCGAGCGTCGTGGTCGGGATGTCCCGCAACGGCACGAGCTTCGGGATCCGGCTGGCCGGTACCGGCGAGCAGGAGTTCGTCGCCGTGGCGCCCCCGGTCGGCAGTGCGCTCTACCACTCGGGCTTCGGCGAGCAGGACGCCGCGCCAGACATCGGCGATAGCGCGCTGCTCGAGCTGATCGGGCTCGGCGGTGCCGCTGCGGCCGCGTCTCCGGCGGTGGCCGCGTTCCTTGGCGGATCGGTCCAGGATGCGATCGCGACCTCGGCCGAGATGGAGCTGATCTGCGCCGGCCGAAGTTCCCGGTTCACACTGCCGCTACTCGAGCACCGTGGCTCGCCGCTCGGGGTCGACGCGTGCGCCGTGGTCGAAACCGAGACCACCCCGGCCATCAACACCGGCATCCTGCACGTGTCCGACGGATTGGGTCAGGTCGGCGCCGGCATCGCGAGGGCGCCGCTGGACTGCTTCCAGACGGCCGTACTCGCGCTGGACGCGCGGCTCACCGCCGGGGGGTAGCCGCTCCCCGCTGGGGCTAGCTGCTAGTGCTGGGCGCGGCTGTCGTTGGCGGGTTGCATGATGTCGAGATCGACCCGGCCGGAGATGCCCTCGACATGTGCGAACCCGTGGATCTGCCAGACCCGCACATTGTTCAGATCTGGCCGGCGAAGGAACCGGAGCTGCCAGAGCGGTCGGTCCAGCTTGGTTCGGACCGGATACCGATGCTCCCAATCATCGCCGACGTATAGCAATGCCGGTCGTCCCCACGCGCCCTCGACGATGTGCAGGAACTTGTCCAGCTCGGCCTGCACCTCTGCGGCGCGGGGTCGGCGACTGCAGTTACCGGACAGCTCTAGATCGACTGCCGGCCAGAGTGCGTCGGGGTCCGGGTCCGCTACCGCAAGGAAGTGTCGAGCCTGCTCGTCGCCTGGGCGGCACAGAGTGAAGAAGTGGTAGGCGCCACGGTCCAGTCCAACCGCGCCGGCCGCTGCCCAGTTCGCCCGGAATCGTGCGTCGGTGAACGTGCCGCCCTCGCTGGCTTTGATGTAGGCGAACTCGATGTCGTCGGCGGCAACCCGTCGCCAGTCGATCTCGCCTTGATGAGCGGAGACATCCACGCCGTAGCGCTCGCCGTCGCGAAGCGGTGGCCGCCAGTTCGGCACGAAGGCGAACCAGAACAGCGCCCCGGCAAGCACGGCCGCGACGAGGACCACGCCGAGCACCCACGGCCACCGCCATCGTGGCCCGGCCCGGAATCCGAGCATCACCCGACCACACTGCCAGCACCGTCAAGCCACGTCGCCGGTCAGCTAGCCCTTGGCGTTGCGCGGCGCGACCGTATAGCTGAACGAGATCAGGAAGTCCACGATCAGAAAGATTGTCCAGCCGACCATCGGCGCCCACATGGCCGTCGTCCGGTCTGGATCGCCGACGAGCAGGGCGCACAGCCCGAGGATGGCTGCGCCGATCAGGTATGCGAGCAGGTGCCGCAGCCACAGGCGACGCTCATAGGCTGCGTGCTCCGGGCCGGTCCGGCGGTGGGCGAACCGGAGGTGGTCCGCCGGCGAACCGATGGGCGAAGCGCTGGTCTGCCCAGCTGACCAACCGGCTCCCGAAGGCGATCGACACCCCGAGGTAGGTCGCGGCAAGGCCCTGGGCGCTGGTGGCCTCGCCGCCGCCGCGCAGGTCGCGCAGCTCGACGCCTACCTGGACGAGCTGACCGTCTCCAGCTGAGCGGGCCGCGGTTTGTATCAGCGCTCGGCGCCGGCGCTCTATCAGGGCGAACCCGTCCGGACTTGGGGGAGGCGATCATGACCGCAACGAACGAGGCGCAGCGTACGAGCGTCCGGTCGGAGCCGATCGACGTGAAGGCCCTGCGCCACCCGACGGAGCCCTCTCGCTTTGCGCTGGCCGCGGCCTGCACGCTGTCCGGGCTGGCGGTGGTCGTGGTCTGGCTGGCCCGGCTCGATCTACCGATGCTGTTCGCCGCGGTGATCGGCCTGGCGATCGTCATGGCCCTCATCTGGGGGGCGTTGCAGATCACACGCGTGCGCATCCTGGGCGACGCCGTGCTGGTGACAGCGCAGACGTTGCCGGACCTCCAGCAGGCGGTCGACGAGGTCAGGGATCGGGTCGGCTACCACCGGCGGGTCGACATCTTCGTCGTGCCGAAGCTGACCACTCCGGCGGAGCTCACCAGTTACTTCGGGGTGCGGGTGCTGCTACTCGAGGGCGGCGCGGTGGCGGACATCACGGCGCTTGCCAAGCGTCCCCAGTTGCTCTTCCTGCTCGGGACCTTCTTCGGTGCGCTCAAGGCCAAGCATGATCGATGGGCGGTCGTCGAGTTCCTGATCGAAAACGCCGGCCTGCGCAAGATCCTCGCGCCGTTCGTGGGCCCGTGGCTTCGGGCCACCGTGTACACCGGTGACCGGATCGCCTACGCCTGCAGCCGGGATCTCGGCACCAGTCTGGACGCCGTGTTCCGGACCCTGGTCGGAAAGGAGCTGAGCCCGCAGCTGCAGACGGCGGGTCTGATCAAGCAGGCGCAACGGGTTCGAAACTCCCTGATCCTGCGGTTCTCCCAGCTCTTCCGATCGGTCCCGCACGCAACCAACCGTTTCCTGCATCTGCTGCGCTTCGCACAGCAGGTGCAGCCCGACTCGGTCGCCGCATTCCGAGCCGCGCTTCCCGAGCGCACGACGGTGTCGCTCGACAATGCGCTGGCCCGCGCGGCCCGGGACGAGCAACGCCGGGTCGGTGCCGCTGTCGTGACGTGCCTGGCGGTCGCGGTGGGACTCCTGCTGATGTACGGCGCGCTGGCGACCGGCGATGCGCAGGAGGCCGCGCCGATACCACCAGTGCCCACGCCAACAGCGGAAGCGACGGTGACACCGGCCCAGGTGTTGATCAGCGCCGTGCCCGCATCCTTGGGTGGGTCCTGCGAGGAAATCAGCAACCCGCAGGTCCAGACGGTCGGTCTGGCGGTGGCAGTGCGTTGCTACGGCGGGACCCTCCAAGCCGCCGACCTGGTCGACGTGTACCAGTTCGATTCGTACGCGAACATGTCGGCCGCTACGGACTCCTTGCTCGGGGGCCTGGGGTCGGGTGCCTGTGTGGACGGCCTGCGAGGCACCTGGACCGACGCCAACAACAACGAACGGGGCACCCTCGCCTGCTTCACGTCCTTGACCGCGGAGTCGGTCGCCGTATGGACCATCGATGACGAGGCGATCCTCATCATGGCCTCGGACCCCGGGATGGGATTGCCCGAGCTCTACGGCTGGTGGCAGCTGGCCGCTCCGGCATCGCTGCACACGTAGTCACAGCAAGCCTGGACGTTCGAGAAATACCTCAGCTCGAAGTCGAGGTCGGCGAGGGCGAGGTGCTCGTCGGAGGCGGGGCCTTGGCCTCGGCGATCGCCTTCTCCAAGGCGCTCAACGTGGCAGCGTCCACTTCACCGGTCGGCTTGACCCCGAGGTCGTCCTGGAAGGCCTTGAGCGCCTCGGTCAGCTCGGGTGTCCACTTGCCGTCCACCGCGCCGGGCCAATAGCCGGCAAGCTTGAGCGTCGACTGCACCGCCGCGGTGTGCGCGAGCTCTTCCGCCGCAGCCTCGCCGCCCTCGGCCAGTACCGCCGTGTCCAGCGCTGCGTCCGTCGCCTGGTCGACGAACCCGGTCACGGTCAGGTTGTTGTCCTTCTGCAGCTGCTCGACCGCGGCCACCGTTTCGGGGCCGTAGCTGCCGTCGATCTCGCCGTCGTAGTAACCCGCGGTGCGCAGGTCCTTCTGTAGCGCCGCGGTGTAGTCGGACACCGCGGCGACGGCCTGCTTCTCCTGCTCGCTGGTCAGGCAGCCGGCGTCGGCGAATAGCCGCAACCAGGCCACCTCCAGCGCGAACGCGGCTGCGTTGAACTGCGCGGTCGCCTGCGTCAGCGGCGTCTGGTCGGTGATCCCTTCGACGGCGTCGGCCAGGTCGGACTCGGCTTGCGTAACCCGGTCGACGGTTGCCGTAGGCACGAGTGGCTTGGCGGTCGTCGGCTCGGACGACGGAGTCGTCGACTTACTGGACTTGGCTGCCTTTAGCGCCGCCTCGGCGTCGGCCAGCTCCTGGTTCGCCTGCGCCAGCGCCTCGTTGGCGGTGACCGCGGCTTCCGCACTGGACTGCACCGTCTCCCGCGGCCGGCTGAGATCAGCTCCGACGGCCTTCACGTCACCCACGGTGGCCGATGAATCGTCGAAGGCCTTGCCGTACCGGTCGACGGCAAGGATGTAGTCCTTGCTCTCCGCGCAGAACTTGGCGCTGGCTTCGTCGAACGCGGTCTGCGCCTCGTTCACCGCCTCCTGAGCGGCGGACACGCGGGCCTGCGCGGCCTGGACGGGATCGACGGGCTCGTCGTCGCTGCATGCCGCCACGAGCATGGCCGAGCAGATGGCGGCAACCATCAGTCGGGCAAAGCCGAGGCGCGTAGTCCTCCACGGGTCAGCCGTTGCTCGGCGCATCGTCCACCTCCGGCGGTCGGGCCGAGCGTAGGTATATGTCCGCCGCATCTCGTCACCCGGAGAGAGTGATTCCGGCGGATGCCCATCGTTACGGCGGCGGGTCTCCGCCGTTGGAGCCGGACGATCCCG
>DATFRM010000432.1:0-5854 GCA_035263265.1 Actinomycetes bacterium | reverse complement strand
GACCCGGGCGGAGCCGACCCGGGCGGAGCCGACCCGGGGGGAGCCGACCCGGGGGGAGCCGACCCGGGCGGCTCGAACCGTGCCGACGATGCGAGTGCGACCAGATGCCGTTCGGTCATGCCGGCTGGGCTGCGCGCGCTGCCGCCTGCTCCGCCAGGTAGTCGCGCGACGCCTCGACCTCACGGCGTGCCTTGTCCACATCCGCAAGCAGCGTGCCGCCGCGCTTGCGCACCTCACCGTTGACGATGACGGTGTCGACGTTGGAGACGTCCGCGCACAGCGTGACTGCCGCCACCGGGTCGATGATCGGCGCCATGTTAAGCGCGCGCGCGTCGATCAGCACGACATCGGCCTTCTTGCCCGGCGTCAGCGATCCAGTCCGGTCCTCCAGTCCGGCCACGAAGGCGCCGTTGATGGTGGCGAACTCCAGCATTTGCTGTGCGGTGAGCAGCCCCTCGGCTGGCTCGTTCGCCTCCCAGAAGATCGCGTTGCGCCGGGCCCGCTCGGCGCCGAACGCGGCCCGGATCTGGGTGAACATGTCACCCGGAACTGTGGTCACCACGTCGATGCTCAGGCTGGGGCGCAGGCCGTACTCCAGCGTCTTCACCACCGGTGGCCAGCCATGACCCATCTGCACCTCGACCTGCGGTGCGATCGAGATCGTGCCGCCGGTGTCCCGGACCATGCCCCACTCCTCGTCGCTGAAGTAGCAGCAGTGGATGTAGGTCGTGTCCGAGCCGAGTAGGTCGAGGTCGTGCAGCTGCTTGACCATGCCGAACCGGCCGGCCAGCCGGCCCATCGCGACATGCACGGTGATCGGGATGCCGACCTCGCGGGCCAGCGCCCACTCGGCCTTTACCACGTCGTCCTTGCAGAAGCCCGGACCGCGGGTGGCCAGCGCCATCGTCAGCAGGCCGTCGTCGGAGGAGAAGTAGGTGCTCCTGATCCGGCGCACGTCGTCGGCCGGAATCGCGATCGAGCTCTCGAACCAGTAGTCGGCCAGCGACGTGTTCGCGCTGCCGTACGCGTACTGCGCCCGGATCCCGGTCTCCTGCAGGCCACGGACCGCCGCGTCCGGGTGGTCCGGGGTGTTGTTGATGTGCGACCAGTCCACCAGCGTGGTGATGCCGGCGTTGAGGCACTCCAGTGAGCCGGCCACGTTCGCCGCGTACACGTCCTCGGCCCGGTACAGCGGCGCGAACGTGTCGAGCACCTCGACGAAGTAGTCGTCCAGCGTGGCGTTCGGAGCGCAGCCCCGGATCGAGGCCTCCCAGGTATGCCGGTGGGTGTCCACGAAGCCCGGGATCACGATGAAACCGCTCGCGTCGATGACCTCGGCGTCCGCGTCGATCTGCGGTTGGACCGCGGCGATCGTGTCGCCCTCGATGAGCACGTCGCCGGAGGGCAGATTCCCGATCCCGGGGTCGACCGAGAGTACGTGACCACCACGAATGAGCGTCCGATTACTCATGAGCTGTCTCCTCTAGCGGATGCCTGGCACTGATTCGGGTTGGTGGATCAACATGGATCAATATTCGGCGAGCCGGCGCACCGCGCCGGTCACTTTGTCGACGGTTGGGATGACCTCGTCCTCGAGCGCATCGGCGAACGGAAGCGGCACGCATTCGGCGGCCACCCGGCGGATGGGCGCGTCCAGCAGCTCGAACCCCTCGTCGGCCACGATCGAGGCCACGGTCCCACCCCAGCCGCCCTGATACGGATTCTCCTCGACGATCAATAGGCGAGAGGTGCGCCCGACCGAGTCCAGCACGGTTCGGATATCGAGCGGCACCAGGCAGCGCAGGTCGACCACCTCGGCGGAGATCCCGTCCGGCGCCAGCGCTTCGGCGGCGGACAGCGCGATCGGCACCGTCGAGGCCAAGCCGACCAGCGTGACGTCCGTACCATCCCGCCGGACGACGGCCTCGCCGAGTGGCACCACATGGTCCGGCGACGGTTCCTCGCCCTTGCCGGCCAGCAGTCCCTTGTGCTCGAAGAACACCACCGGGTCATCGCTGCGGATCGCGGCCGCCATCAGCCCGATCACATCGGCCGGCGTGGACGGCGCGGCGATCTTCAGCCCCGGTACGGCGAACGCCCAGTTCTCCACCGCCTGCGAGTGCTGCGCGCCGAAGCCCAATCCGCCGCCGTTCGCGGTGCGGACCACCAGCGGCACCGTGACCTGCCCGCCGGTCATGTATCTGACCTTCGGGATCTCGTTGGCCAGGTAGTCCCAGCAGCAGGCCAGAAAGTCCGAGAACATGATCTCGGCGACCGGTCGCACCCCGGTCATGGCCGCGCCCATCGCGGCCCCGACGATCGCCTGCTCCGAGATCGGGGTGTCCCACACCCGCTCCGGGCCGAACTCCTTGAACAGCCCGACCGTGGTCTTGAACACACCGCCGGCCGCGCCGATGTCCTCGCCAAGGCAGACCACCAGCGGATCGCGGCGCATCTCGCGCGCGATGCCCTCGGCGACCGCGTCCCGGTAGGTCAGTTCCGCCACTGGGCACCTCCGTCCGCCCAGACGTCGGTCAGGGCTTCGGCCGGATCGGCCGGCGGCGCGGCCTTGGCCGCCGCAACCGCCTCGCTGACCACTCGAGCGGAACGCTCGTCGGCCTCGAGCAGGGCGTGGTCGGACAAGCCGAGCCCGGTCAGCTGGTCCCGGGTCACCGCGAGCGGATCGCGTTCCATCCAGCGGCGTACCTCGTCCTCGGGCCGGTACGTGGCCGGGTCGGTGCGGGAGTGGCCGAAGTGGCGGTAGGTCTGGGCCTCGAGCACCGTCGGTCCCTCGCCGGCCCGGGCGCGCTCGGCCGCGCGGCGGACCGCGTCCCTGACCACCAGCACGTCGTTGCCGTCGATGACCTCGGCCGGCAGGTTGTGCGCGCCGGCCCGGTCGGCGGCAGGATTCTGCACCGAGGTGACCGCGCCGATCGGTGTGTACTCCATGTAGAAGTTGTTCTCGCAGATGAACACCACCGGGAGCCGCCAGACCGCGGCCAGGTTCAGCGCCTCGTGGAACGCGCCGATGTTCGTCGCGCCATCCCCGAAGAACGCGACCGCGATCTGCTGGGTCCCACGCAACTGAGCCGACCAGGCCGCCCCTGCGGCCATGGGCAAGTGCGCGCCGACGATCGCATAGGAGCCGAGCATCCCCGAATCGGCCTTGGTCAGGTGCATCGAGCCGCCCTTGGCTTTACAGATCCCGGTGGCCCTGGACATCAGCTCGGCCAGGCACGACTCGGGCGAGGCGCCGCGCGCGATCGCGTGGTGATGGCCGCGGTAGGTGGCGAACACGTAGTCGTCGGGGCGCAGCGCCGCGCTCGCCCCGACCGCGATCGCCTCGTGCCCGGCGGCCAGGTGGGTGGTGCCCTTGACCAATCCGGCCAGGAACAGGTCCTGCGCCGCCTGCTCGGTCGCCCGGATCACCGCCATCTGCTCGTACATCTCGAGCAGCTCGGCCGCGTCCGCATCGACTCGATCGGTCATGCTGGTCATCGCGGCTGGCTCGCGCCGTCGTGGCGGGCCGACGAAGTGGTCGCGGCAGCGCCGTTGTTGAGGTTCGACTGGGACTCGCGCAGCGTGTTCAGCTCGCCGCCCGCGGTCCAGTACTTCCGCCCGGCCACCAGCAGCTCCTCGGCCGGGAACTTGGTGATGACCTCGCAGCCGGTGGCGGTGACCACGACCTCCTCCTCGATCCGCGCGGCCGACCAGCCGTCGCTGGCCGGCCAGTAGGTCTCGAGCGCGAAGACCATGCCTTCTTCGAGCGTCTCCGGATGGTCCAGCGATACCAGCCGGCTGAAGATCGGCTTCTCCCAGATGGCCAGCCCGACCCCGTGACCGTACTGCAAGGCGAACGCGGCCTCCTCGTCGGCGAAACCGAACTCCTCGGCGCGCGGCCAGACCTCGACGATGTCCGCGGTGGTCGCACCGGGCTTGACCAGGGCGATCGCGTTGTCCATGTACTCCCGGCAGCGGACGTACGCGTCTCGCTGAGCAGGCGAGGCGCTACCAACCGCGAAGCACCGGTAGTAGCAGGTGCGGTACCCCAGATGGCTGTGCAGAATGTCGAAGAACGCCGGATCGCCCGGCCGGATCAGCCGGTCGCTGTAGACGTGCGGATGCGGCGAGCAGCGCTCGCCGGAGATCGCGTTGACCCCCTCGACGTACTCGCTGCCAAGGTCGTAAAGCACCTTGCTGACCAGCCCGACGCACTCGTTCTCCCGCACGCCGGGCCGCAGGAACCGGTACAGCTCCTCGTAGGCGGCATCGACCATCGAGCAGGCCTGGGTCAGCAGCCCGATCTCGTCCGCGGTCTTGATCCGGCGCGCCTCTAGGAAGACCTGCTGGCCGTCCACCACCTCGATGCCCTCGTTCTGCAGCGCGAACAGCACCGGCGGCTCGATGATGTCGACACCGACCGGGGTGCCGGTCAGGCCGTGCTCGGCCAGCTCGCGAGCTACCTTTCTGGCCACTTCGGTGGCGATGGGGGCGTCCGGGTGAAACGCGCCGCGGAGCGTGGAGATACCGGCCCTGGCCCGGGCCGGGCCGTCCAGCCACGGGTTGTAGAGCTGATGGTGCCGGGCGGCCGAGCCGAAGTCCCAGACCACCGGCTCGGCACCGCGCGGGAGCAGGGCGAACCTGATCAGCTTGTCCATCGCCCAGGTGCCGATGTGGGTGGCGGTCATGTACCGGATGTTCGAGAAGTCGAAGGTCAGCAGCGCGCCGAGATCGGATCTGTCCAGCTGCGCTTTCAGCCGAGCTAGCCGGTCTTCGCGCATCCGGGGCAGATCGATGCGCTGCTCCCAGTCAACGGCGTTCGGGCCGTACGTGCGTATGGCCATAGCGGGCCTCCTGCACTGCCGCGTGTGCGTCAACGTAGATCCGGGCTTCGAGCCTCGTCAAGCACTGCTTAACAGCCTGACTGCTAGCCTGTTCAGCGCAGCTATACGAGGGGAACGTCATGCCGGCATCCGGAGTGCCCCAGGTGGGGCAGCGGATCCGCGAGGAGCGGCTCAAGCGTGGCCTGTCGCTGCGCGCGCTGGCGCGCGCAGTCGGAGTGTCGGCCAGCCTGGTCTCCCAGATCGAGACCGGCAAGAGCCAGCCATCGGTGAGCACCTTGTATGCCATCACCTCGGCGCTGGGCACCTCCGTGCAAGACGTGTTCGAGGCGGCCGCCGGCTCGGCCACCGAGCTGGATACCACGTTAGTAGCGCACGCGGTCGGCGAAACCGGCCCCCCGACCACGGTGTTGCAGGCGCTGTCCGCGCTGCCGACCGGGCGGCTCGGACCGGTCGTGCACGAGGACGAGCGCCAGGTGCTCCGGCTGGACTCGGGAGTCACCTGGGAGCGGCTGGGCCGGCTCCCCCCGCACAACGTGGACTTTCTGCTGGTCACGTACGCGCCAGGTGGCTCGTCGTCCAGTACCGGCGCGCTGATGCGCCACGCAGGCTCCGAGTACGGGGTGATGCTGCGCGGCGAGCTCGTGCTGACACTCGCGTTCGAGGAGCTGACGCTACGAGCCGGGGACTCGATCTCGTTCGAGTCCAGTACCCCGCATCGGTACCGCAACGACGGTTCCGAGGAAGCGGTCGGGGTCTGGTTCGTGTCCGGCTAAGACCCGCACGCTCTTGTTAGCAGGTCGCCCCTCGCCGAGGCACGATAGAGGCATGACAGACCCCGGCAAGAACTCCGAGATCGACCGGCTGCTGGCCGAGGTCGATAGCGCACTGGGCGGCAAGCCGGACCGCGCCGTCGTCCCAGCGTCCGGAGGGCAACCCGCACGGCCGACCTGGCGGGAAAGGCTGCGGCAACGGGCGTCAAACGCCGCGGTCGCCGGCGCGATGGCGGCCGG
>DATFRM010000431.1:0-7797 GCA_035263265.1 Actinomycetes bacterium | reverse complement strand
ACGGGGTGGCGACCACGGCCGACCGGTCCTGGCCGCGAGCGAGCCGTATGTACCACGGACCGAGCGTCGGCCCGAGGCTGTCGGCGAGCTCGGTCGCATCCGCGCCCGCCAGCTCGCGCACCGTGGTGATGCCGAACTCGGCCAGCCGCTTGGCGGTCTTGGCGCCGATCCCCCACAGCGCATCCGGCGGCCGATCGCCGAGCACCTGATACCAGTTCGCCGGGGTGAGCCGAAACAGGCCGGCCGGCTTGGCGAATCCGGTGGCGAGCTTGGCTTGCAGCGGGTTGCCGCCGATGCCGATCGAGCATTCGAGCTGGGTCCGCTCCCGCACCTCAGTCTGGACGCGGCGCGCAACCTCCTCCGGCCATTCGCTGTCCACCTCGAGGAACGCCTCGTCCCAGCCGAGCACCTCTAGCGGGCCGGGAAACTCCCGCAGCACGGCCATCACCTCGGCCGACGCGGCCTCGTACGCATCCTTGTCTACCGGCACGAAGACGGCATCCGGGCATCGCTTGGCCGCAGTCCGCAACGGTACCCCGGAGTGGACGCCGTACTTCCTGGCCTCGTACGAGGCGGTGGCGACCACACCCCGCTTGGTCGGGTCGCCATCGCCCCCGACCACCACCGGCAGCCCGCGCAGGTCCGGGTTGCGCAACACCTCGACGGCCGCAATGAACTGATCGAGGTCGATGTGCAGCACCCAGCGCATCAGCCTTGGTAACGGTCCAACACCGCGGCGATGCGCGCCGCCACCTCGTCGACGGAACCGTTCGCGTCGATCGGGACTAGCAGGCCGCGCTGCCGGTAGTGGTCGAGCAGCGGATGGGTGCGATCCTCGTACACCCGCAGCCGGTGCTGGACGGTCGCTTGCTCCTGGTCGTCCGGCCGGTCGGACTGCCGGGCTCGCTCGGCCAGCCGATCCAACACCTCCCCAGGCGGCAGATCGAGGAACAACACCGCATCGAGCCGGTCGTCGAGCTCCGCGGTCTTCTCGGCCGCCTCGGCCTGTGCCACGTTGCGGGGGAACCCGTCGAGCACGTAACCGTCGGCGGCACCCGCCAGCTCCTCGGTGATCATCGACAGGATCACGTCGTCCGGGACGAGGTCACCGCGAGCCAGGTGCGGCTCGACCGCGCGACCGAGTTCGCTGCCGTGCCGGACATGGTCGCGCAGCAGCTGCCCGGACGAGATGTGCGGGATCCGGTAGCGCTCGGCGATCCGGGCGCCCTGGGTTCCCTTGCCCGACCCCGGCGCACCAATCAGCAGTACCCGCACCCGACCTCCATTCCCACCAGATCTGATCGTCCCAGGGTGGGACAACCGGCGCCACCGGATCGCGGCCGGCGCCCGGACACCCTAATCGCCGCATACGCACGTCCCGCTCCGGCGTTGCCATCCGGCCTACCGGTAGCGAATCCGACCCGACTCGGCGCAGACTGGGTCTTACCAGGCCCGCCGATCCCCTTGGGGGCGCCTCGTGTCCAGGAACGACACTCGCTCGCCCGATCTGTTTCCGGTGCTTTCGCGCGGCAGGCACCGCAATCCCCGCAAGGGCGCCTGCCTGATGGAGCTGGTGTCCTACCTGGCCGGGGAACGCTGGAGCGACCATCCCGAGTGCACCCATCCGCTGCTGGCGGAGTTGGCCCGCGACGTCAACGACTTCACCTCCGACGCCGGTCGCTCCGAGCTGGGCCGGCTGGCGCCATCGGTGATCGGGCTGACGAGCGACGATCTGCGACTGGACGCGAGGATCGCGTTGCGCGCCGCTACCACGGCGCTGCCGGTGGCCGCGGTCGGCCGCCAGCATGCGCTGGCGGTCGCGGTGCTGGCCTGCGAGCGGATGCTGGCCGACCTGGAGGGCCGCCCGGCTGGACTGGAGCCCGCGAGCCAGCAGGCGCTGGCCGCGGTACCGGAGGCGCAGCGTTGGGCCCGCGGCTTCACCCGCGAGGTGCCGATCGCACCGAAGGGCTTCCGCCGGCATGCGGCACCGAACATCGTCCGCTGCGCCACCCGGGGCATCGCCCAGGCGTGCATCCCGGATCCGGACATGATGCTGCGCGGACTGCTGACCGCCACGATCGCCGACTGCCAAGCTTGGCTGCGGCAGCACACGGAGGAGCCGGCCGTCGACGCCACTCCCGCCGAGTGGGAGGGCTCGGCCGTGCCGGCGCCACGCGGATGGGAGCGCGGCTGGTCGTAGTCCCGCGGCCACCATGACCGAGGTCGAGCGGACAGTGCGGATCGGCGTCGGCGACGTCGTCCTCGACGCGGACTGGACTCAGCCCGAACAAGCAAGCGATCCGGCGCTGGGCACGGTCGTATTCGCGCACGGCAGCGGCAGCAGCCGGCACAGCCCGCGCAACCGATTCGTCGCGGGCGAACTCGTCGCGGCCGGGCTGGCCACCATCCTGACCGACCTGCTGACGCCGGCCGAGGAGCAGCAGGACCTGCGGACCGCCGAGCTGCGGTTCGATATCGACTTGCTGGCCGGCCGGCTGATCGGCGTCACCGATTGGCTGCACGCCCAGTGGTCGGCAACCGGCCAGCCGATCGGTCTGTTCGGCGCCAGCACCGGAGCGGCTGCCGCGCTGGTCGCCGCTGCCGCCCGCCCGGACACGGTCGCGGCTGTGGTCTCCCGAGGCGGCCGGCCCGACCTGGCCGGCGGGTCGCTCGACCGGGTCGGCCAGCCCACGTTGCTCATCGTCGGCGAGCAGGACCCGCAGGTGCTCAGCCTCAACCGGGCGGCACGAAAACGGCTGGCCGGCCCGACCGAGCTGGCCGTTGTCCCCAGCGCGACGCACCTGTTCGAGGAACCGGGCGCGCTGGAACAGGTGGCGGGACTGGCCAGGGACTGGTTCGTGCAGCACCTGAGGTAGCCACCTCGGTTCCGGTCCCGCTAGCCGAGCCGGACACCAGAGGCGAGCTTGACCGACACCGGAAGCTCGAGGCTGCCATCCGCGATCTGATACTCCTTGGCCAGCCGGTCGTATTCGGTGCGAATCTTCGCCTGCACCGGCTCCGGCTGGGCGGTCACCAGGGTTCCAATCCGGATGCTGCCGGCCAAGATCGCTTGCCAGTGATCAGCCGCGCTGGCCACCCGATGCCCGAAGTCGACGGTCTGCACGACGACATCGCGGAATCCGGCGCCGGACAGCAGGCCGGCGAACTCCGCTTCGTCCGCGAACCGGAAGAACGACGGCCCGGCCGGTAGTTGCGAGACCGGTGGCGGCGTCACACCCACCGCGGCGACCGCATCGACCACCAGGCCGACGTGCCGGGCCGCCGCGGGTGTGTTCCAGGTGGTCAGCGCGACCCTCCCGCCAGGCACCAGCACCCGGGCGAACTCGGCGGCGGCCTGTTCCGGCCGGCCGAGGTGGGGAACCGCGAAGTTTCCGACCACCGCATCGACCGCTTTGTCGTCGACCGGTAGCTGCTGGGCATCGCCTTGGCGGAACTCCAGGCCCGGATAACTAGCGCTCGCCAGCGCCACCATGCTGGCCGCGATATCCACCCCGAGCGGGATCGCGCCTCGGGCGGCCGCGGCCGCGGCGACATGTCCAGGTCCGCTCGCCACATCGAGCACCCGGGTGCCGGCACCAACCCCGGCCGCGTCCAGCAATGGATCGGCGAGCGGGCGGGTGAACACGGTCAGGTGCCGCACATAGGCGGCAGCGTGATCCTCCCAGCCCGCCGCCTCGAACGCGTTGAAGGCATCGGCGTCGATCGGATTGATATCCAACTCAGCTCCCGAGTCCAGGCTGGCACCCCTCGCACCAGCGCTCGCTCATGGTTACCGATACCTCGGTGCCGTGGCATTGGCCGCGCACCTTATCTTGGGCCGCCGACCGCCCTATCGCGCACTGGTACGCCCGCGGGACCGGCAGGACAATGCACAGGTGCCGCAGCATTCCACGGCGCCGGACCTGTTCGTCGGGCGCAGCGTCGAACTGGCCAGGCTTTGCGCGGCGCTCCAGGACGCGGGCGCCGGCCGCGGCACGATTGTGCTGGTCGCCGGCGACGCCGGCATCGGCAAGACCCGGCTGGTGGCAGAACTGAGCACGCGGGCCGGCGCAACCGGTGCGCGCGTGCTGACCGGCCGATGCCTCAATCTGGTCGGTGGCGGCCTGCCATACCTCCCATTCGCCGAGGCGTTTCGCACATTCGCGAACGCGCCGTTGCCGGCCGGCGCGACCGGGACCCGAGGCGACACCACTGAGCCACCCGGCGCGACCAGCCCGCAACTGCTGCTATTCGACCGGGTCAGAACGTTCCTCGAGGACCTCTCCGTAACAGCGTCGGTAGTCCTGGTCGTCGAGGATCTGCATTGGGCCGACCTGTCCACGCTGGACCTGCTCTCGTATCTCGCGACCGCGGTCGGTGGTCACCGGACCCTGATCGTGGCCACCTACCGCAGCGATGAGCCTGAGCCGGTTGCGCCGGTGCACCGGATAGCCACCGAGCTGGTGCGGGCGAAGCTGGCCAGCGCGATACCTCTCGGCCCGCTCGCGTTCGAAGATGTCCAGGCGCTGGTGGACGCCGGAGCCGATCCGTTGACCCCGGAGCGCCGGGACGTGATCGTCCAGCGCTCAGGCGGCAACCCGTTCTTCGCCGAGGAGCTGCGTGCGGCAGCGCACCGGAGCGAAGATGGCGTCCCCCGGCTGATCCGGGACGCGCTCCGGCAGCGGCTCAGTCAGCTTGATCCGGACACTCGAGCGATTCTCGACCTGGCCTCGGCCGTGGGCCGCCCGGTGCGCTACCGGCTGTTGAAGGCGGTCACCCGGTTTCCAGCCCGCCGCCTCGACCGCGCGCTTAGGCAAGCGACCGAGCGTGGTGTGCTGGTGATCGACCAGCCAACCGGCACGGTCGGCTTCCGGCACGCCCTGCTTGCCGAGACCGTGTACGCAGCGCTGTTACCCGGCGAGCGGGAGGCCGCCCACCTTCGGCTGGCCCGGGCCTTGGTAGACCCGATCGGCGACCCTACGGATGGTGCGATTAGTGCCGAGCTGGCTCGCCATTGGACCGCCGCCGGCCGCCCGACCGAGGCGCTGCAAGCATCGCTGGAGGCCGCGGCGGAAGCGGAACTACTGTCCGGGCGGGCCGAGGCGCTGGGCCATCTCGAGCGGGCGATCGAACTCTGGCCGGCTGTATCGGAGGCGGCTGAGCTGGTGGGCGCCGATCTGGCTGGTCTGCTTGCCCGAGCTGCCGAGCTTGCGTACCTGACCGGTAGCGGACGCCGCGGGGTGGACCTTGTCCGATCGGCGATCGGTCTCGTGGAGGAGGCCGGTGCTCCGGTCCGCACCGCACTTCTGCACGAGCGGCTGGGCAGCTACCTGCTCTCGATCGGTGATCGGGACGGCGGACTGGCAGCATTCCGGCGCGCCGTGGAGCTGGTACCCGCCACGCCGCCGTCGGTCGAACGGGTACGGGTCCTGGCCGCGTTCGGGCACGCGTTGATGCTGTCCTGGCGGCATGCGGACGCGCTGGCAGCCTGCTCCGCTGCGATCACCGCGGCGACCGCGCTCGGCGCTGACCGGGCGGCGTGGCGCGCGCTGGACGTGCAAGCGCTTTGCGACTGCTACCTGGGGAACCCGAATGCCGGGCTCCGGCAGTTGCGCGAAGCGCTCACGCGCTCCCCGACCGACGCGCTGCCGCCCGACCTGACCCGGCCCTACGTATTCCTCTCTGATGCGCTGATCACGGCCGGACAGCTCGACGAGGCGCTGGCGGTGGCCGAGGACGGGCTCGCGCTAGCCCGGCGGCTTGGCATGGAACGCGGTGTAGGCACGCTGCTGGCCTCGAACGCGGCCGAGGCGATGCTCGGCAGCGGTCGGTGGGACGCGGCCGAAGCGGTGCTGTCCGCGGCGCTGCATACCCGGGGTGAGTTCTGGAGTTACCACCCGCACCGGCTGCGCGCACAGCTGGCGACTCGGCGCGGTGAGTTCGACGTGGCACGACACCATCTCGCCGCCGGCGCCGGAGCGACCCGCGAGCCCAACTCGTCCCACTACTACTCCTGCCGGCTGGCCGAGCTGGCGCTCTGGGAGGGCCGGACCGCCGATGCGGCCGAGGCGGTGCGGGACGGGTTGCCTACCGCCGCTACCGCCGAGTCCGCGTTCCTACGGGTGGAACTGTGCGCGCTCGGGCTCTGGGCGCAAGCCGATCGAGCTCAGCTGGCTGCGGCCCGAGCCGACCGAGATGAGCTGGCCGCGGCACGTCGGCGAGCAAACCAGCTTCGGCAAGAGGCGCACCGGGCCGCTCGAACGGCAATCCCGTTCAGCCCGGATACCACGGCCTGGCTCGCGGTCACCGACGCCGAGCACGACCGGGCGCTCGGACAGCCCGACCCAGATCGGTGGCAGCAGGCCGCCGCCGGCTGGCAGCGGCTCGGCCGTCCGTACCAGGTGGCATATTGCTGCTGGCGCACGGCCGAGGCACACCTGGCCGCCGGCTCGCCGGCATCCCACGCGCTCGCCGCGGCCCGGACGGCCTACGCGGTTGCGGTCGAGCTCGGCGCTCAGCCGCTGCGTCGCCAGCTCGAGCTGCTCGGACTGCGCGCTAGGTTCGAGCTGAGCCCGGCCGATCCGGATCGGTCACCGGATCCGCGGCCCAGCCCGCTCGGACTGACCGTGCGCGAGACCGAGGTGCTCGCGTTGGTTGCCCGCGGGTACACCAACCGGGAGATCGCGGACGCGTTCACGATCAGCGTCAAGACCGCGAGCGTCCATGTCTCGCACATACTTCGCAAGCTCGGGGTGTCGAGCCGGGTACAGGCGGCGGAGATCGCGCACCGGATGGCGACCCCGTCCGCCGGGTAGCCGTCTGGCACGCTCGATCCGTGCCGTCCGACGCGATCACGCTCAAGCTGTCCTACCACGAGCCGTATGACGCGGCGGCGGTGTGGCGCTATCTGCGCGCTCGAGCGGTGCCCGGTCTGGAGCAGCTGACCGGATCGATCTACCGGCGGGCGGTCTGGCTACCGCACGGTCCCGGGGTGATCGAGCTCACCCCAGCCGACGGCCATATCCGGGCCGCGTTCCGGCTGGCCGACCGGCGTGACCTGGATGCGGCTGTCGCCCGGTGCCGGCGCCTGCTCGACCTCGACGCGGACCCGGTCGCCGTGGTTGACACGCTCGGCGCAGATCCGCTGCTCGGGCCGCTGGTCCAGGCCCGACCGGGGCTGCGGGTGCCCGGCAGCGTCGACCCGTTCGAAACCGCGATCCGGGCAATCGTCGGCCAGCAGATCTCGGTCAGCGCGGCCCGGACGATCGTGGAGCGGATGGTCACCAGCTACGGCATCCTGCTGCCGGTGCCGGCCGATGGCGTCACCCACACGTTCCCGAGTCCGCAGGCGCTCGCCGAGGTCACGCAGCTACCGATGCCGCGGGCCCGGATCCGTACCATCAGCACCGTCGCCGCCGCGGCGGCGAGTGGAGCGGTCGATCTGGAGTTCGGCGCCGACTGGACCGGATCGGTGCCGACGCTGCTGGAGCTGCCCGGGATCGGGCCGTGGACCGCCAGCTACGTGGCGCTGCGCGGGCTTGGCGACCCGGACGCGTTCCCCGGCACCGACCTCGGGATCAGGTACGCACTGGTCGAGCTCGGAGTGCCCGACCATCGCGGCACGATCGCCGAACTGGCCGAGCGGTGGCGACCACTGCGCAGCTACGCCGCCCAGCACCTGTGGACGAGCCTGGGCGACCGGCCAGTCGAGCCCGAGGTCGATCCGCACAGCTGATCGCTAGCGGCCGGGTGAATGCCTAGGCTGCAACCCGTGCACGAGTTCATCGACATCGTCTG
>DATFRM010000430.1:0-5609 GCA_035263265.1 Actinomycetes bacterium | reverse complement strand
GAACTCCGACTGTCCGGCTGTGCCGGCCAGCTCGCGGTAGGCACTCGGCTCGGCGGCGCCCGTCTTGCGCCTGGCCGCGTCCTGTCTGGCCCGCTGCCGCTGCTCGGCCATCAGCCTGCGGAAGCCCTCCTCGTCCACGGTCAGCCCCGCCTCGGCCGCCATCTCCAGAGTCAGGTCGATCGGAAAGCCGTACGTGTCGTGCAGGCCGAACGCCTGCTCGCCGGACAGCGCGGTGCCGCCGGCCTGCTTGGTCTCGGCCACCGCGACGTCGAAGATCTGCGTACCGGCACGCAGCGTGCGCAGGAACGAGGCTTCTTCTGCCTCGGCCACCGCATGGATCCGCTGCGCTTCCTGGCTGAGTTCCGGGTACTGCGGTGACATCGCCGTGATGGTCGCGTCGACCAGCTCCCGCATGGTGTGCTCCGGCGCGCCGAGCAGGCGCATCTTCCGGATCACCCGGCGCAGCAGTCGGCGCAGCACGTAGCCGCGGCTTTCGTTGCCGGGGCTTACTCCGTCACCGATGAGCATCACCGCGGTGCGGGAGTGATCGGCAACGATCCGCAGCGCCACGTCATCCCGGTGCACGGCGCCGTAGACCTTGCCGGACAGCTCGGTCGCCCGGTCGAGGATCACGCGCGACGTGTCGATCTCGTACAGGTTGTCCACGCCCTGCAGCACGGTCGCCAGCCGCTCGATGCCGAGCCCGGTGTCGATGTTCTTGGCCGGTAGCTCACCGATCAGGTCGAAGTCCTCTTTGCTGCGGACCGCGCCCAGGTCGTCCTGCATGAAGACGAGGTTCCAGATCTCCAGGTACCGGTCTTCGTCGACCTCCGGCCCGCCTTCCTGGCCGTGCTGCGAACCGCGGTCGTAGAAGATCTCCGAGCACGGCCCACCCGGACCCGGCACGCCCATGTTCCAGTAGTTGTCCTTGAGCCCGCGGCGCTGGATCCGCTCGGCCGGCACGCCGACCTTCTTCGACCAAAGCTCGGCCGCTTCGTCGTCGCCGTGGAGAACCGTCACCCATAGGCGGCTCTCCGGCAGCCCGTACCCGCCGGCCGACGGCGCGCTTGTCAGCAGCTCCCAGGCCAGCGGGATCGCGGTCTCCTTGAAGTAGTCGCCGAACGAGAAGTTGCCGGCCATCTGGAAGAACGTGTTGTGCCGTGCGGTCTCGCCGACGCACTCGATGTCCGGAGTCCGCACGCACTTCTGCACGCTGACCACCCGCGGCGCCGGCGGCTTCGCGTCGCCGAGGAAGTACGGCTTGAACGGCGCCATTCCGGCGTTGATGAGCAGCAGGGTCGGATCGTCGGCGATCAGGGACGCGGACGGCACGTACAGATGCGCGCGCTCGGAGAAGAAGCGCACGAACCGCCTTCGGATCTCGGCCGAGCTCATCGGCTCGGGGGTACTCACGACTGCTCCCTCTGCTCCCACTGTTGCGTTTGCTGCCGGGCCGGCTCGCCGGGCGCCGGCCCGGCCTGGTCTGCCCACGCGCGGCGCTCCGCTTCGAGCTCGGACTCGTCGTGCTCGAGCTGCGCCATCATCTCGTGCTCCCGGACGGCTGCGGCGTCGAGCACGTCGTCGACGAACTCGCGAGCCAGCGCGCGGAGGCCCTCCACGCTCCTGGAGATGTTCTCGCCCATGCCGGCCGGACTGAACGCCCTGGCCTTGCGGGAGAGGGTACGAGCAACCACGATCCCCGCGGCCGCGCCAACCGCGACCCAGAACAATCTACGCATCATGTGCCTGCCTCCACCGTAACCGCCGTGCCAGCGGTCGGTCCTTACCTAGGTTCAGCCTGCCGTGCCCATGCTGGGACGCGGTCCGCCGCTGTTGCCGGTAGCGATACGCCGACGACGACTAGCGGTCGGACCGCCGGGAAGCTCGCCCGCCCTTCATAGTGTCCCGCACCTGCTTCTCCGCCGCGGCGCGTCGGCGCCGCTTGGCCGCCGCGCGCAGTCCGTAGGCGAATGAGGCGACCTTGACAAGCGGGGTGCCGATCGTATGAGAGACGGTGGAGGTCAACGCGCTGACGTTGGTACTGACATTGGCCAGGTTGTTCGTGATGGTGTCGACCTTCCCCAGCTGCGCATTGGCGTGCACGACGGTCTGGGTTACCTCGGTCAGCAGCGGAACGGTCTGCTCGGTCACCGACGCGACGAGCGTCTCGGTTTCCTCCAGAACCCTGGACAGGTGCACCAGCGTGTAGGCGAGGAAGCAGACCAGAATCGCCCAGAACACGGCGATGATGATGCCGGCGATCTCTCCGCCACTCACGGTGCCTCCCTCCACGGAAGATCCGACCTTACCCCCGTTACCGATCATTAGTCGCACAGCGTGCAAACGATCAACTGGTTTGGCCAGTTATGTCGCGCAGGAGCTGGTGCGATGATCAGGAAGGGGGCGGCGGCGGCTCCGCCTCAGCGCCGCGGAGCACGGCTCGGATCCGGTCGAGCAGGTCGGCGTAGCGAGCCTCGGCGCCGAAACGGGTGGGCCGGTAGTACTCCTTGTCCGCGATCTTCTTCGGCGCGTACCGCACCGGTGTGATCGCGCCCGGCTGGTCGTGCGGGTACAGGTAGCCCTTGCCGTGGCCGAGCCGGCCGGCCGCCGGGTAGGAGGCGTCGCGCAGTTCCATCGGCACCGGGCCGGCCAACCCGGCCCGCACGTCGGCCTGGGCCGCGCCGATCGCCTTGATCACGGCGTTGGACTTGGGCGCCAGCGACAACGCGATCACCGCGTGCGCCAGAGTGATGGCGGCCTCCGGGAGCCCGATGAACGCGACCGCGTGGAAGGCGGCGATCGCGGTCTGCAGCGCGCTCGGATCGGCCAGGCCGATGTCCTCGCTGGCCAGGATCACCAGCCGGCGGGCGATGAAGCGCGGATCCTCGCCTGCCTCGACCATCCGAGCCAGATAGTGCAGCGCCGCGTCCACGTCGCTGCCGCGCACCGACTTGATCAGCGCGCTGGTGACGTCATAGTGCTGGTCGCCCTCGCGGTCGTAGCGCAGCGCCGCGCGGTCGAGCGCCTGCTCGACGGTGTCCAGCTCCACCTGGTCGCGACCGAGCGAGGCGGCCGCGCCGGCCGCGGCCTCGAGCACGGTCAGCGCGCGCCTGGCGTCTCCGGCGCCGAGCCGGATGATGTGCTCGAGCGCCTCCTCGCTGACCCGCAGCTTGCCGCCGAGACCCCGCTCGTCGGTGATCGCGCGGTTCAGCACGGTGCGGATGGCGGTGTCGTCCAGCACGTCCAGGCTGAGCATCAGGCTGCGGGACAGCAGCGGGCTGATGATCGTGAAATAGGGGTTCTCGGTGGTGGCCGCGATCAGCGTGATGACCCGGTTCTCCACTCCGGGCAGCAGCGAGTCCTGCTGTGCCTTCGAGAACCGGTGCACCTCGTCGAGGAATAGGACGGTCTCCCGACCGGTCATGGCCAGCTCCCGCCGGGCCCGGTCCATCGTCTCCCGCACGTCTTTGACCCCGGCGTTGACCGCCGACAGCTCGACGAATTCGCGATCGGTGGCCTGACTGACCAGGTAGGCCAGCGTGGTTTTGCCGGACCCGGGAGGTCCCCACAGGATCACCGAGCTGGGCGGCAGCTGACCGTCGCGGCCCTCGACTAGGCGCCGCAGTGGTGAGCCGGCGACAAGCAGCCGGTCCTGGCCGACCACCTCGTCCAGCGTGCGCGGGCGCATCCGTACCGCCAGCGGCGCCACCCCAAGCGCCGCGGCCCGCTCCGCGTCGTCGAACAGGCTCTCCCGCTGCTTACGGGCGGCTTGCCTCCCGTCGGTCATGGTGCTGAGCCTAGGCGGAGTCACTGACACCATGCCGGGTCAGGTCAAGGTCGGCCGTTGCGGCTCCCCGCGCGCCTGCGTCGTCCTAGTCGCCGGAACCGTCCCCGCCGCCGGAACCGTCCTCGTCGGTGGTCGAGCCGAGGACGTGGAAGTTCGCGTCCAGCGTGACCTCGACCACTCGACCGTCCGGGAGCCGCACCTCGACGCCGTAGGCGGCGCCGTCGTCACCGGCCTCGGTCTCCAGGACCGTCCCGCCTTTGGTGTAGTCGATCGCGGCCTGGCTGGCTCGCTCGAGCGTGGAACCGGTCAACGGCCGATCGTCGTCGGTCGCGACGACCGCCATCGCGGTGGTACCGCCGATCACGACCAGCACGAGCGCGCCGCCGGCGATCAACGCGCGGGTTCGGTTCATGAGAGCTCCTCCGTGCTTGGTGCTGCCTGCCCGCAGTATGCAAGCCGGTCGCTGAGCGAATGCTGAACCTAGCCCACCGCGACCAGCCGGCCACCGACGCCAGGTCGTTGCCATCGCGGCGAGAGCGCCGGCGATACCTAGCCAGGCGGCGCGTCGATGCCCGCTTCGCGGCGCTGGGCCGCGGTGATCGGGGTCGGGGCGCCGGTCAACGGGTCGCTGCCCGACGCGGTCTTCGGGAACGCGATCACGTCCCGGATCGATTCGGCGCCGGCCAGCAGCGCGCACATCCGGTCCAACCCGAACGCGATCCCACCATGCGGCGGCGGACCGAACTCGAACGCGTCGAGCAGGAAGCCGAACTTGTCCGCGGCGGCATCGGCCGATAGCCCGATCACGTCGAACACCCGGCGCTGCATCTCGGCCCGGTGAATACGGATCGACCCACCACCAATCTCGGAGCCGTTGAGCACGATGTCGTACGCATACGCCAGGGCCTCGCCCGGCTTGTCCTGGAAGGTGGCGGCCCATTGTGTGGTCGGCGCGGTGAACGGATGGTGCATCGCGGTCCAGCCGCCTGTTCCGTCCGGCTCGAACATCGGCGCGTCCACCACCCAGACGAACTCCCAGCGGCTCTCGTCGATCAACTGGCACCGCTTGCCGATCTCCAGCCGGGCCGCGCCGAGTAGCGCCAACGCTTCGGCGCGCGATCCGGCCGCGAAGAACACCGCGTCTCCTTGGCTCGCCCCGGTGGCCGCAGCCAGCCCGGCCGCCTCGGTCTCCGAGAGGTTCCTGGCCACCGGCCCGCCGAGCGTGCCGTCCGCGCCGAGCAGCACGTACGCCAGTCCCTTCGCGCCGCGGGAGCGGGCCCACTCCTGCCAGCCGTCGAGTTGCTTGCGGGTCTGGTCGGCACCGCCCGGCATGACCACCGCGCCCACGTGCTCGGCCTGGAACACCCGGAATGTGGTGTCGGCGAAGTAGCCGGTCAGATCAATCAACTCGGAACCGAACCGCAGGTCGGGCTTGTCGGTGCCGTAGCGTGCCATCGCCTCGGCATAGGTCAGCCGCGGGATCGGCCTTGGCAGTTCGTATCCGGCCACCCCGGACCACACCGCGGCCAGGACCTGCTCTGCGATGTCGATGACGTCGTCCTGTTCGGCGAACGACATCTCGATGTCGAGCTGGGTGAACTCGGGCTGCCGGTCGGCCCGGAAGTCCTCGTCCCGGAAACACCGGGCGATCTGGTAGTAGCGTTCCAGCCCGGCCACCATGAGCAGCTGCTTGAACAGCTGCGGCGACTGCGGCAGCGCGTACCAATGCCCCGGCTGCAGCCGGACCGGCACCAGGAAGTCTCGCGCGCCCTCCGGCGTGGATCGGGTCAGGTACGGGGTCTCGACATCGACGAACCCGGCG
>DATFRM010000429.1:0-2157 GCA_035263265.1 Actinomycetes bacterium | reverse complement strand
ACCGGAATCCACAACCGATCGCACGCATCAAGGGCAAGCTCGGCGGTGCTTATCGCCCGCCGCAGGACCGAGGTGTGCACGACATCGGGCAGCAGCTCGCGCTCGGCAAGCAGCTGCCCGCCCCGGGTGGCCTCGGCCCGGCCCTTGGCGGAAAGGTCGACGTCGACCCAGCCGGTGAACAGGTTCTTCGCGTTCCACTCGCTCTCGCCGTGGCGAAGCAGCACCAAGCTGTATGTCTGGCCGGCCATGATTGCCCAAGCCTAACGACGAACTCACGGCGGCCCGGCCATGAGCCGTGGGTCACTCGTGGCGATCAAGCAGGTGGGTGAACGCGGACAGGTTCGTGGTCGGCTCGCCGCGCTTGCGCCGCCAGACCCACTCGCGGCGGATCGCGCTGGCGAAGCCGAGCTCCAGAATCGTGTTGAACGACTCGTCGGCCGCCTCGAGTACCGCGCCGAGCAGCCGGTCGACCGTGTCCGCGCTGACCTCGTCCAGCGACACCTTGCCGACCAGGTAGATGTCGCCGAGTGGGTCGAGCGCGAAGGCCGGGCCATGGGTTCGCAGGTTGCGCCGCAACAGCCAGCGGTAGACCGCCTCGTGGTTCTCCTCAGGGTGGCGGGCGACGAACGCGTTGATCGACAGTGAGTGCGAGCCGACGATGAGCGAGCAGGTCGTGGCCTGCTTGCGCACACCAGGCAGGGTGACCACGAAGCTGTCGGGACCGGGTTCCGACCAGTCCAGCTCGGAGCCGGCCAGAAACTCGCGAACCACCGCCGATGCCGCGGTGGCGTCGCCCATCAGCCCACCAGCTCCCGGTCTCTGGCCAGTACCGCTCGCTCGGTCAGCGCACCCGCGTACACGTCCAGCATGCGCGCGGCGGTCGCCGACCATCCGAACCGTACGGCATGGTCGAGCGCTCCCGCTGAGAGCTCCGCACGCAGTCCCGGATTGTCGATCAGCTTGCGCAGCACCAAGGCGTAGTCGTCCGGATCGTGGCCGTCGATCAGCACGCCGGAGTAGCCGTCCCGGACCACGGTGGTCAGCCCGCCAACGGCGGCCGCTACCACCGGGGTGCCGCAGGCCTGCGACTCCAGCGCGACCAGCCCGAACGACTCGTTGTAGGAGGGCACCACGGTCACCGAAGCGGCCCGGAACCAGTCGGCGAGCTCGTGCTGGGGTACCGCGGGTGCGAACGTGACGTGCTCGGCGACACCCAGCTCACGGGCCAGGTTGGACAAGTGCGACGGTGTGGCGCAGCCGGTGCCACTCGGACCGCCGACCACCGCCACCGTCAGCCGCCCGCGCAACGCAGGGTCCGCGTCGAGGATCCGTTGGGTCGCCCGGATCAGCACGTCCGGCGACTTCAGTGGCTGGATCCGGCCGACGAAAAGCAGCACCGGGCCATCGCTTGGAAGGCCCAGCTTGGCCCTGGCCACTCGCGAGTCACCGGGCTGGAACACGTCGAGGTTCACTCCCGGATTGACCGTCACCACCCGATCCGGATCCGCGCCGTAGAGCCGGATCAGCTGGTCCGCCTCGTCGTCGGTGTTCGCGATCAGCCGGTCGCTGACGGCGACCACCTGCGCCTCGCCGATGATTCGCGCGGCCGGTTCCGGGGTGTCACCCTCGGCCAGGTACGCGTTCTTGACCATGGCCATGGTGTGCATGGAGTGCACCAGCGGAACTCCCCAGCGATCCCTCGCCAGCCAGCCGACCTGGCCGGACAGCCAGTAGTGGGAGTGCACGAGATCGAAGTAACCGGGCTCGTGCCGCGCTTCGACGCGCAGCACTCCGGACGTGAACGCGCACAGCTGGGCCGGCAGCTCCTCCTTGGCCAGGCCCTCGTACGGGCCGGCCGTCACCTGTCGCACGGTCACCCCGTCCGCCAGCTCGACTACCGGTGGCAGGTCACTCGACGTGGCCCGTGTGAAGATCTCCACCTCGGTGCCCACCGCGGCGATCCGTTTCGCCAGCTCGACGATGTAGACGTTCATGCCGCCCGCATCACCGGTACCGGGCTGGTCCAGCGGAGACGTGTGCACGGACAGCACCGCGATCCGCCGGGGAACCCGGCGGACAGGCAACACCGTCACCAAACCACCTCCGAGGCCACAACCCGCGGGGATCTTCCCGGATTCCCCGGTATGCCACGATCTA
>DATFRM010000428.1:0-3044 GCA_035263265.1 Actinomycetes bacterium | reverse complement strand
TGGTGATCGCGTTCTTCTCCTGGGCCGCGGTCGGCCGCATCGTTCGCGGCCTGGCGCTGTCCATCAAGGAGCGGGAGTACATCGAGGCGGCGCGCGCGTTGGGTGCCAGCAGCCGGCGCATCATGCTCATCGAGGTGCTGCCGAACCTGGTCGCACCGGTCATCGTGTACACCACGCTGCTGATCCCGGTCGCGATCGTGTTCGAGGCGACGCTGTCGTTCCTGGGCCTCGGGGTGCTGCCGCCGACTCCGAGCTGGGGCAACATGCTGTCCGACTCGCTGCAGTTCTACCAGGTGGCCTGGTGGTTCGTGCTGTTCCCCGGGCTGGCGCTACTGGTGACCACGCTGGCCTTCAACCTGCTTGGCGACTCGGTCCGGGACGCCCTGGATCCCAGCGCCTCACATCTGGCCGGAACCCGGTGATTCGGCATGCTGCGTTTCCTCATCCGCCGACTCCTGTTCGGCACGCTGGTGCTGTGGCTGGTCAGCGTGAGCGTGTTCCTGCTGTTCTTCGTCGCCCCGCACGACCCGGCCAGGCTGGTGGCCGGTCGGTTGGCCTCGCCGGAGACGCTGGCCCTGGTCCGGCGGCGGCTCGGCCTCGACCAGCCGATCTTCGACCAGTACCGGCACTTCCTCGGCCGCCTGGTGCACGGCGATCTCGGCTACTCGTACTACAACTCGGAGCCGGTGCGAAGCTTGCTCTTCGGCCGGCTGCCGGTCACCGTCTCGCTCGCCCTGGGAGCCGCCGCGCTTTGGTTGGCGATCGGGATCGGAGTCGGTGTGCTGTCCGCCCGGCGGCCTGGCAGCGCCGTCGACCGGGCCGCCACCGTGTTCGTGCTGACCGGGCTGTCCACTCCGACGTTCCTGCTCGGCCTACTGCTGCTGTACGTATTGTTCTACCGGCTGCACCTGGCCGGGTTCGACTTCTTCCCGGGTGGCGGATACATCCCGTTCACCCAGGATCCGGCCGGCTGGGCTCAGCATCTGATCTTGCCGTGGCTGACGGTGGCGATCGTCTCGGCCGCCACGTATACCCGGCTGACCCGCACCTCACTGCTCGAGGTGTTCAGCCAGGACTACATCCGCACCGCGCGGGCCAAGGGGCTCAGCGAGCGCCGCGTCGTCTACCGCCACGGACTTCGTAGCGGGCTCACCCCGGTGGTGACCCAGCTCGGCATCGACGTCGGAGCGCTGCTCGGCGGGGCGATCGTGACCGAGAACGTGTTCGGGTTGCCCGGACTCGGCCAGCTCGCGGTCCAGTCGGTGACGACCCAGGATCTGCCGGTGATCATCGGGATCGTGCTGCTCGCCGCGCTGTTCATCATCTTGGCCAACATCGCGGTGGACGCGCTCTACGCGGTGCTCGACCCGCGAGTTCGGCTGCACTGATGTTTACCCTGGCCGGTATGCGGCTGCTCGTCGTCGAGGACGACCCCGGCATGGTCCAGGTTCTGGTCCGTGGCCTGCGCCGCGAGGGCTACGCGGTGGATCTCGCCGAGAACGGCGAGGACGCGCTGTGGAGCGTGCTGGAGAACGAGTACGACGCGGTTGTGCTGGATGCGATGCTGCCGCCGCCGGACGGGTTCGAAGTGTGCCGCCGGATGCGCGCCGCCGGCCGGTGGGCGCCGGTGCTGCTGCTCACCGCGCGGGACGCGGTGTCCGACCGCGTGCGCGGCCTGGATGCCGGCGCGGACGACTACCTCACCAAGCCGTTCGCGCTGGCCGAGCTGTTCGCCCGGATCCGGGCGCTGATCCGGCGCGAGCCGCTACAGCGACCCGTGCTGTTGCGGGTCGACGACCTCGAGCTCGACCCGGTCGGGCACCGGGTCCGGCGCTCGGGCGTGGACATCCCGCTGTCGCCGAAGGAGTTCGCGCTGCTGCAGGAGCTGATGCGCCGGCCCGGCGAGGTGCTCAGCCGCACGTACCTGATCGATCACGTCTGGGACTTCGCGTACAGCGGGACGTCGAATGTGGTCGACGTCTACGTCCGCTATCTGCGCGACAAGGTCGACCGGCCGTTCCGCCGAAGTACCATCCGGACCGTGCGCGGCGTCGGCTACCGACTAGATCCAGATGCCTAGCGGGCGGCGGGGATTACTGCCGCATTCGCTGAGCGCTCGGGTGACCTCCATCTTCGTGCTCGGCGGCGCCACCGCGCTCGCGCTGTGCCTGGTCTTGCTGTACCTGGCGATGGACCGACAGCTGAGCGGAACGCTGGACGCGGACCTCACCGGACGTAGCACCGATCTCGCCGCCGCTCTCGCCGCCGGAGATGCCGATGTGGTGGCCAGAGACCCGCTCGCGCAGCTCTACACCGAAGACGGCCGGCTGCTGACCAGCTCCGCGGTGCTCGGGGACTGGCGGCTGCTCAGTGTCGTCGAGGTCCGGGCCGTCCGGCATCGGACCACGATGGGCCGGTCGGTGCCCACCGGCGCCGGTGGATTTCAGCACGTCCGGCTGCTGTCACGGCGGCTGAGCACCGATCAGGTGCTCAGCGTGGGGATTTCGGAGGAGCCGTTGAAGCAGGCCAGGCAGCGTCTGCTGACCTTGCTGCTGGTCGCGGGTCCGGTGCTGCTGAGCCTGCTCGCCGTGGCCGGCTGGCTGGTGGTACGTGCGGCCCTGCGACCGGTGGACGCGCTGACCAGGGAAGCCGCGGAGATCTCATCACTGGAGTCGGGCCGGAAGCTTTCACCGGTCGGGGGCGGTGACGAGATCGCCCGGCTGGCTCGCACCCTGGACGGCATGCTGGCGAGGCTGGCGGTGACATTCGCGCGGGAGCGCGCGTTCGTCGACGATGCCAGCCACGAACTGCGCAGCCCGATCGCGGTGCTGCGTGGGGAGCTCGAACTCGCGGTCGCCGCGATAGACGGCGACGACAAGGCCGAAGTGGAGCGCTCGCTGCGCGCGGCACTGGCCGAGACCGACCGGCTCACCCGGCTGGCCGAAGATCTGCTGCTGCTGGCCAGGGAGCGGGCCGGGATGCTGATCCTGGCCCGGGAGCCGGTGGACCTGCTGGAGCTGGCCACCGATGAGGCGAAGCGGCTC
>DATFRM010000427.1:0-2023 GCA_035263265.1 Actinomycetes bacterium | reverse complement strand
CATCTTCGCGAGGTTCGCGACGACGAAGCCGCCCTCCACGTCCTTCCCGAGGCCCGCCACCATCGGGTGGTGGTCGGACCTCGACGTGCCGGAGCGGAGCACGTCGCCGAGCGACACGATCTCCTTGTCGACGTTGGGGATCTCGATACCGATCGCGGACTTGCCCGGGATCGGGCTGAGGATCCGCACGTCTGCCGACGCGACGGCATACGCGATGTTCTTCGACAGCGCGGTGACCTTCTCGACCTTCACGGCTGGCCCGAGCTCGACCTCGTAGCGGGTCACCGTCGGGCCGCGGGTGAAGCCCGTCACCTGGGCGTCGATCTCGAACTGCTCGAACACCTCGGTAAGCGCCTCGACCACGTTGTCGTTCGCCCGGCTGCGCACCTTGCCCGGGCTGCCGGTGCGCAGCATGTCCACGGCTGGCAGGTGGTAGGTCACTTCGCCGGACAGCAGCAGTTGCTCAGTGCGCGGTGGTGGTGCGGTGTGCGCCGGCGGCTCGGCGGTGCGCGGGTCCCGGCCCGCTCCGCCCTGGCTCGGCAGCGACCGGTTGAGCGCGGCTCGCTCGAGCACGGTCGCGACGTCCGGATGTGGTTCGGCCCCGTCTGCGCCGCCGGCCCGGCGCCGCGCCACTGCCTCCGCTGCGCGGCGCTCGGCCGCGCTGCCGCCCTCGACCACCGTGTGCTCGGGACCGGCTTGCGGTCCGTCCCCTGCCGTGGCGGGCCGCCGCATCCAGCCGCCCATCACGAACCCGCCGAGCGAGCGCATCCGATCCGGAAGCTCGTACAGCGGAGTGGCGGTGATCACCAGGACCCCGAACGTGGCCAGCAGACCCAGCAGGGCCAGCGCGATGTACTTGGTGAGCGCGACCTCGAGCGGCCAGGCCATGACGAAGCCGAGCACTCCCCCGGCGTCACGCATGATCGACGCACTCGCGGTGCTCGGCTTCGGGGTGCCCGCGTAGATGTGCACCAGCCCGGTCACTCCGAGCAGCAGCGCGGTCCCACCGATCAAGATCCGGCCATTCTCCGCGGTCTCCTCCGGGCTGCGCAGCAGCCGCAGCGAGAAGCCGAGCAGCAGCAGCGGGATGACCCAGGCGACGAGCCCGAACGTGCCCACCACGACCGCGACCACACCCGTCGAGAAGCTGCCGTCCAACCCCCACCACACTGAAGACGCGATCACGATGGCGATCCCGATGAGGGTTAGCGCCAGCCCGTCTCGCCGGTGCGCCGGCTCCAGCTCGCGCGCGCTATCCCCGTACTTGCGGGCCACGCTGCCTACCACGCTCGCCACGCCCAGCCAGACACCGGCGATCAGTAGGTAGACACCGCGGAGCAGCCCGACGAACGGATTGAACCGGGTCCGGGACCGCGTCGAGGTCCGGCGGGCCGTGCTCCGGCTCGCCGTCTTACCGGTGCCCTTTTTGCTCGTGCTTGCCTCCCTGCCCCGGCCGGACGCCGAGCCGCCGCGGCTTCGCGAGGACGACGCGGCCGAGCGGCTCCGCGTAGATCCCTGCGTACGAGGAGCCATCTTGCGAGGCTAACCGCTGGGCTTGCTCCGACTTGGGAGGTCGCGCCCGAGCCTGCCCCTCGTGTCGCCTGTTCCGGTCCGGCGCTAGAACGCCTCGACCTGAGCTACATGTCCGGATGCGGTCGCGATCCGATTGTCGGTCGTGATCAGTGGGCAGCTCAACGCCTCGGCCAACGCGACGTAGGAGGCGTCGTACGCAGTCAGGTTGTGGCGTAGCGCCCAGACGCGATCGGTGATGACCGCCACCGGATAGCGCACAACCTGCAACTCCGCGAACAGGAAGCGTGCCTGCCTGGTCCTCTCCTCGCTGATCTTGCCGCCTCTGTGTTCGGCCTTAGATCTCGATAACGACGGGGATGATCATCGGCCGGCGGCGGAAGCGATCGCTCACCCAGCGGCCCACGGTTCGCCGTACCAGCTGGCTGAGCTGATGCATGTCGGACACGCCCTCCCGGCCGGCCTCGGCGAGGGCCTCTTCGATCATCGCGCG
>DATFRM010000426.1:0-3620 GCA_035263265.1 Actinomycetes bacterium | reverse complement strand
TCGGTGGTGATCGCCTGCATTACGTCGAGCTTCGCGGCTCGGCGTGCTGGCCACAGCGCGGCCAGCACGCCGATCACAGCCGCGACCAGGACGAAGAGCGCGAGCTGGCCCCAGGGAATGCTCAGCACGTCGAATACGTCCTCGTCCACGGCTTGCTGGATCGCCACCCCGAATCCGACCCCGAGTACCAGGCCCATCAGAGCACCGAACAGCGAGATCACCACCGATTCGAGCCGGATCATCGTGCGGAGCTGCCGCCGGCCCAGGCCGACCGCCCGCAGTAGCCCGATCTCCCTGGTGCGCTCGTATACGGACAGCACCAGCGTGTTGATGATGCCGATCGCCGCGATGATCACCGCCAAGGCCAGCAACGCGTTCAGGATCGCCAGCAACTGGTTGATCTGCGCGCGGTTGGACGCCTGTGCCTCGGCCTTGTCCTGCAACTGGACGGTCGGGAATTGCGTCATCACCGCGTCGAGCTCGCTGCGCAAGGCCGGCGAGGTGTTCCCGCCGGTATTGAGCAACACCAGGTTGTCCCGGTCGTCCTGGTTCACCTGCTTGACCACCGTGGAATCCAGCAGCAATCGCCCGAGCAGATCGTCATCCTCGAACACTCCACCGATCTTTACGGTCTGGCTACCGGCGGGCACGGTCAGGTTGACCTGCTGGCCGATCGTGAAGTGCTGGGCCGCGGCCGTGCTTTCGTTCACCAGCATCTCGCCGGCCGCCAACGACTGCTCGAATCCGGAGATCATCGTGATCGGTAGCGCGATGCCGAGCCCGCTCGGGGTGATTCCCATCAGCCCGGTGTCTTGGGTGCTGCCGATCGACCGGCCATCCACCTTGGCCGGCACGAACTGGACCCTGGTCACGTGCTGCACGCCCGACACCTTCGCCAGGTCATCACCCACCTTCGGGGTAAACGGCACAGCAGTGCTGTTCATGACCTGGTACTCGGCCTTCACCGTGTTGGCGAAGATCTTGTCCACGGACGCCTTGAGCGAGTTGCCGACCACACTCAACGCGGCGATCAGCGACAGTCCGATCATCAGCGCGGCAGCGGTGACCGCCGTGCGGCGCGGATTGCGCATCGCGTTGCCGCGGGCCAGCCGGCCGACTGCACCGTGTGTCCTGGTGAACGGCTTGCCTAGCACGCCGACCACCGGCCGACTGATCAGCGGAGCCAGCACGATGATGCCGATCATCAGCCCGGCAACACCGGCCCCGATCAGCGGCAGCGTGGCATCGCCCAGACCGGTAAGCCCTGCGATCAGGGCTGTCAGACCGCCAATCGCCAGCGGCGTTCCGATGAGCACCCGGCGGCGAAGCCCGGCCGCCGGCAGCGCGACGTCGTCGCGCAACGCGGCCATCGGCGGGATCCTGGCGGCCCGCCGGGCCGGGAGGTACGCCGCGACAAGCGTCACCAGGATGCCGATCACGTAGCTGACCACGATGGTCCGCAGCTCAAGCACGAACGCTTGGTTGCCGAAGTCGGCGCCGATCGCCTGCATCAGCGCCCGCAGCCCGGCCGCCAGCCCGAATCCGAGCAGCAACCCGAACGTGGCGCCGACCACGCCGACTACCAGCGCCTCCAGCAACACGGACCGGGTGATCTGCCGACGGCTGGCGCCGACCGCACGAAGCAGCGCCAGTTCCCTAGTCCGTTGCGCGACCAGCATCGAGAACGTGTTGAGAATGATGAAGATCCCGACGAACAACGCGATGCTGGCGAAGACCAGCAGGATGGTCCGGAAGATGCCGAGGAACGAGTCGATATCCGAGCGGATCTCGTCCGCCGTCTGCTGGGCGGTCTTCGCGACGAAGTCGCTGGGGATCGCGGCCTGCACCCGCTGGGTCAACTCCTCGTTGGTCACCCCGGGCCCGGCCGTGACCTCGATCGAGCTGAACTCACCCGGCCTCAGTAGCAGCTCCTGCGCGGTCGGCGTATCGAACACGATCGTGGTCGAGCCGAGCCCGTCGCTGTTCTCGTACGCGAAGATGCCGGAGATGGTGGCGCTGACTCGGGGGCCTGGCGTCTGCACGTCTACCGGGTCGCCGATGCGCAGGTTCGAGCGATCCGCGGTCGACTTGTCGATGACTACCTGATTGGAGCTGCGCGGTGGGCTGCCCTCGACGATCCGGATCGAGCCGGACTGGTTCTGGTTGGGGTCCGGCCAGTTGGTGCCGAAGCTCGGCGGCCCGTTCTGCGCGCCGATGACCTTGTTCGTCTCCGGATTGATCAGCTGGACGCCCTGAACGAACACCGAGCCGTGGGCGTTCTCGACCCCGGGCACGGCCGCCACCGTGTCGACCAGGCTGGCCGGCACTGTCCCGGTGGCCACGTCACTGGAGAAGTCCGACCGCTTGGAGACGGTGACGTCGGACGCGATCGTGTCGAACAGCTTGTCGATGGACTTGTCGATCGTGTCGGTGAAGATGAAGGTGCCGGCGACGAAGGCCACGCCGAGCACAACCGAGAGCGCGGTCAGCGCTAGGCGGATCTTGTGGGATAGCAGGTTCTTCAGCGTTGCGCGAACCATTGGGGACCGCCCGCCTCAGCTACGCCGACCGTGCGCCTCGAACCGCTTCATGCGGTCGAGCACCCGTTCGGCCGTCGGGTCTGCCATCTCGTCGACGATCCGGCCATCGGCCAGGAACAGCACGCGGCTCGCGTAGGACGCGGCAACCGGGTCGTGGGTGACCATGACGACGGTCTGGCCCATTTCCATTACCGAGCGGCGCAGGAAGCCGAGCACCTCGGCTCCAGCGCGCGAGTCCAGGTTGCCGGTCGGCTCGTCGGCGAAGATGATCTCGGGCTGACTGGCCAGCGCCCGGGCCGCAGCGGTCCGCTGCTGCTGGCCACCGGATAGCTCGCTGGGACGGTGGCCGAGCCGGTCCCGCATGCCGACCGTGTCGATCACGGTGTCCAGCCACTCCTGGTTCGGCTTGCGCCCCGCGATGTCCATTGGCAGCGTGATGTTCTCGAGCGCGGTCAGCGTCGGCACCAGGTTGTACGCCTGGAAGATGAAGCCGATCTTGTCCCGCCGCAGCCGGGTCAGCCGCTTGTCGTCCAGCCGGGTTACCTCGACGTCGCCGATGTACACACGGCCCTCGGTGACGCTGTCCAGCGCCGCCATGCAGTGCATGAGCGTGGACTTGCCGGATCCGGACGGACCCATGATCGCGGTGAGCTGGCGGCGGTAGAAGTCGACGGTGACCGCGTCCAGGGCCACCACTCGGGTGTCCTTCTCGCCGAAGACCTTGGTCAGCTCTTCCGCCCGCGCAGCGATGCCGTCGGTCGGAGCCTGTGGGGTAGCGGAGTCTGTCGTCATCGTTGTCACGCTCTCGACGGTAGCGGCGAGCACCCTTGATCGAATCGGCTGCTGGGAGCAGATCGGCGCGGCGAATCTCCTACTTGAGGAGTACGTACCGACCTAAGGGACCGTCCTGCCCCAAATGGTGGATCATTACCGGCGTAGTGCGCAGTTGATCACCCAATTTGGGCGTATTGTCCACCCAGAACGCCGGTAATGATCCACAAGAAACGGGGCCGGCTGGGCCGGCCTTCGTCACGGCGTGCCGGGTTTGATCAAGCCGGATTCGTAGGCGAACACCGCGGC
>DATFRM010000425.1:0-7091 GCA_035263265.1 Actinomycetes bacterium | reverse complement strand
CCGCAGCTCGTCTCGGTCACCGGATCGATCCGCGCGGGCATGGAGGTCGCCGAGTCGGTGGCACGCGATCTCAAGCGGGTGCACCTCGAGCTAGGCGGCAAGGCCCCGGTGCTGGTCTTCGACGACGCCGACCTCGAGGCGGCGGCCGAGGCGATCGCGGTGGCCGGGTACTTCAACGCCGGGCAGGACTGCACCGCGGCCACTCGGGTGCTGGCCGGTCCGCGCATCCATGACGACTTCGTGGCCGCGTTGACCGAGCAGGCCAAGAACACCAAGACCGGTGCGCCGGACGACGAGGACGTGCTGTACGGCGCGCTGAACAACCCGAACCAGCTGGACCGGGTCACCGGCTTCATCGACCGGCTGCCCGACCACGCGTCACTGCCCATCGGCGGCAACCGGGTCGGCGAGCACGGCTACTTCTATGCCCCGACCGTGGTCTCCGACCTGCGCCAGGACGACGAAATCATCCAGAACGAGGTGTTCGGCCCGGTCATCACCGTGCAGCAGTTCAGCGACGAGGACACGGCGCTGAAATGGGCAAACGGAGTCAGGTACGGGCTCGCGTCGTCGGTGTGGACGCGCGATCACGGGCGCGCGATGCGGATGGCCAAGCGGCTCGACTTCGGCTGCGTGTGGGTCAACACGCACATCCCGATCGTGGCCGAGATGCCGCACGGCGGCTTCAAGCACTCCGGTTACGGTAAGGACCTGTCGCTGTACTCGCTGGAGGAGTACACCCGGATCAAGCACGTGATGCACAACATCGACAGCTGACCGCTGCTGCTTCCCGATCATTACGCGCGGTCCGACGTGGATGAAGCGGGCATTCCCGGCGAAAGGGCCCTCGGCCGGTGCGTAATGATCGGGATTTGCGGACGCGGGCGAACGCCCGGCGTCAGTCGGCGTGGACGCCGGGGAGCGCGACCGGGTGCGGACGCCGGGCGCTAGTCGGCGCGAACCGACTCGAGCGCGAGCAGGGCCACGTGCAGGGAGAGCCGGGACTCCACCGAGTCCAGGTCCACGCCGAGGATCCGCTCGATCCGGCGCAGCCGCTCGTAGAACGACGGCCGCGACAGGTGGGCGGCCGTGGCGGCGGCCGACTTGTTGCCGCCGTGCTCCAGGAAGACGGTCAGCGCCTCGGTGAGGTTCGTGCCGTGCCGCGCGTCATGCGCGAGCAACGGGCCGAGCTCCCGCTCGACGTAGGTCTGCAACCGCGCGTCGGCGCGCAATAGGTGCAGCAGTCCGCGCAGCCGGACGTCAAGCAGCCGGTACCACGCCCGCCCGCCGGTCTCGCGCCGGGCGGCGTCCGCTACTTGGCCGGCCTCGAGCAGCGTCCGGCGCGCATCCCGGACGTCCTCCACCGCGGTGCCGACGCCGATGATCACGTCACCGGGTCCCGAATTCGGTCCCGGATCTGGCACCCTCCCGCCGGCCGACGCCTTGCGCACCGATTCGGCCAGCTCGTCTAGCGCGGCATCCTCGGCCGCGCGCCGATCCAGCGAGAGCAGCACTCCGAGGCTGCCTTCGTCGATCGCGCCGACCAGGGCGATCAGCCGGGCCGAGCGCAGCGCCGAGCCGACCCGTTCGCCGACGTCGCGCAGGCTGGCTTGCGCCTCCAGGCCGCTGCCGCGGGCGGCCGGTAGCCGCACCACGACGCCGACCAGCCGGCGGCCGTCCAGCGGTACCCCGATCGCCTTGGCCCGCACCGCCAGCTCGGCTGCCGGGTACGCATGAGTCAAGATCGCGGTCAGCAGGGTGCGGTGACTCTGCCGCTCCAGGCTCGCCTGGTCGCGCTCCACCAGCACGTTCAGCGCGATCGACGACGCCGCGCGCTCCAGCACCACGGTGTGCCGGGGGAGCGGCCGCTCCGCACAGACCAGCACCAGCCGGCCCCAGTCGTGGCCCCGGGCGCCGACCGTGGTCAACAGCCAGGCCGCGGTCTCGTCGTAGCCGGTCCGCTCGGTCACCCGGGTCGAGCGGGATTTGGTCTCCCAGTTGCGCAGCAGCTCGCCGGCGTCGGTACCGCCCGCGTCGTAGGTGAGCACCTGGTGGGCAAGGTTCTCCAGCACCACCGGGTTCCCGGTCATCCGGGCCACGTGCCGCATGATCTCGACCGGCTCGGCGCCCTCGACGGACAGCTCGGTGAAGATCTGATGCACCTCGTCGGAGGAACGCAGCTCGGCCAGCTGCGCGTCCACGATCAACGCATGCACCGATTCGGTGATGTTCACGAACGGGGTGCCCCGGTGCAGCTCGATCAGTGGCAGCCGGCGTCGCTCGGCGGCCTTGACCAGCGCGGTGGGCACCATCCGGTCGTAGCGGCGGCCGAGCTCGACGGCCACCCCGACCACGCCCACGTCGGCCAGGTCGTCGATGTAGGCGGTCAGCGCGGACCCGTCCTCGGGCAGCGCGATCCCGGTGGTGAGCACCAGCTCACCGCCGCTGAGCTCGCGGGCGATGTCGATTACCTCGGACACGTGCACCCAGCGCACCGGCTGTCCGAGCCCGGCGTCGCCGGCGACCACGCGCGGAGCGCCGCGCCGAACTGCCGCAAGCTGTAGCACCTCGGCCACCGTAGGGAGCACAATGCCTCCAGCGTGGTGTCAAGGCCGCATCAATGTCAGCTTCCACGGTGTCATGTTGTCCAGACACCGTGGCCGGGGGGCACGCGGGTCCGCTAGGTCACAGCACTGTAGCGATTCCGCAGCTAGGTGCCATCATTCACGACGGAATCCCTTGCCCGGTCGGTCTAGGGGTGACAGGATCGGCCGTCGCCACCGATGCCTTGTGTCCTATCCCCCGGAGGACAGTCAATGAGCAACCGCAATTTTGATCTTCCAATAGTCCCGGGTGTCCGGCCGACCGGTCTGTCCCGGCGCGGGGTTCTGCAGGCCCTCGGGGTCGGTGGCGTCGCGCTGGCCGGCGGGAGCCTGCTCTCCGCCTGTGGAACCGAAGGAACCAGCCAGGAGCCCGGTGGCGTCGCCGCCGAGGACAAGTCCGATGTCGACAAAGTTGTCAACTTCTCGAACTGGGTCCAGTACATCGATGTCGACGACAAGAACGAGAAGCTGCATCCGACCCTGAAGGAGTTCGAGGACAAGACCGGCATCAAGGTCAAATACAAAGAGGACATCAACGACAACGACGAGTTCTTCGGCCAGATCCGCCCGCTGCTCGAGGCCAACCAGGACACCGGCCGCGACATCGTTGTGTTCACCGACTGGATGGCGGGCCGGATGATCAGGCTCGGTTGGGTGCAGGAGCTCAACAAGGCCAACATCCCGAACGCGGTCAACCTCCAGCCGAACCTGCAGAACGTCGGCTTCGACCAGGGCCGCAAGCAGTCGTTGCCGTGGCAGTCGGGATTCACCGGGATCGGCATCAACCGCAAGGCGGTACGGGATCTCGGTGTCGACCCCGACTCGATCAATTCCATCGACGCGCTGCTCAACGCCACCGAGCTCAAGGGCAAGGTGACCGCACTCACCGAGATGCGCGACACGATGGGGTTGACCATGCTGTCGATGGGAAAGGACCCGAACAACTTCACCGACGACGATTTCAGCGCGGCCATCGAGAAGCTCCAGCAGGCCGTCGACTCCGGGCACATTCGCGGGTTCACCGGCAACGACTACGTGCAGGGCCTGGAGACCGGCGACCTGGCCGCTTGTCTGGCCTGGTCCGGCGACGTGATCCAGCTCAACTTCGCCAACGAGGAGATCAAGCTGGTCACCCCGGAGCAGGGCCAGATGATGTGGTCGGACAACATGATGATTCCGAACCTCGCCCAGCACAAGAAGAACGCCGAGCTGCTCATGAACCACTACTACGACCCGAAGGTCGCGGCCCAGCTGGCTGCATGGGTGAACTACATCTGCCCGGTGAAGGGCGCCCGCGAGGAGATGGAGTCGATCGACCCCAGCCTGATGACCAACCCGCTGATCTTCCCGGACCAGGCCACCCTGGACAAGAGCAACGTCTTCATGGCCCTGGACGAGGAGACCGAGCGCAAGTACAACGAGCAGTTCCAGGCGCTGATTGGGAATTAGGCACGTGACCACGAAACTGACCGACGCGGCCGGCGGGGATCTCCACCTCGCCGGCCTCGTCAAGCGATTTGGCACCTTCACCGCCGTCAATGACGTCTCCATGACGGTCCCGCAGGGATCGTTCTTCGCGCTGCTCGGCCCGTCCGGCTGCGGCAAGACCACCACGCTGCGCATGATCGCCGGACTCGAGCTACCGACGCATGGCCGCGTGTTACTCGGAAACACCGACGTCACCAGCAAGAAGCCATACCAGCGGCCGGTCAACACGGTGTTCCAGAACTACGCGCTGTTCCCGCACCTGAACATCTTCGACAACGTCGCATTCGGCCTGCGCCGGCGCGGTCAGCGTCGGGTGCACGAGCAGGTGGCGGAGATGCTGCGGCTGGTCCAGCTGGAGGGGTTCGAGCGGCGCAAGCCCGGGCAGCTCTCCGGCGGCCAGCAGCAACGGGTGGCGCTGGCCCGGGCCATTATCAACCGGCCGGAAGTGCTGCTGCTGGACGAGCCGCTCGGTGCGCTGGACCTCAAGCTGCGCCGGCAGATGCAGATCGAGCTCAAGCGCATCCAGGACGAGGTCGGGCTCACGTTCGTGCACGTCACCCACGATCAGGAAGAGGCCATGACGATGGCCGACACGATCGCGGTGATGGACCAGGGCAAGATCGAGCAGATCGGACACCCGACCGAGCTGTACGACAACCCGGCGACCCCGTTCGTGGCGAACTTCCTCGGCCAGTCCAACCTGCTGGACGCGAAGATCACCGGGCAGGACGGTGACGTGCTCACCCTCGACGTGCACGGCACCCGGATCGCGATGCCGGTGGGTCGCTGCCGGGCGAACTCCCGCGACGCCTACGTCGGGATCCGGCCGGAGAAGATGCGGATCGAGCGGACTGGCGGGCAGAGCCAGGCCAACGGGCACAACCGGCTGCCGGGCACGGTCACCGACTCTAGCTTCATCGGGGTTAGCACGCAGTACCTGGTCCAGACCGCCTGGGGCCAAGAGGTCACCGTGTTCTGCCAGAACATCGGTCCCGGCGAGCGGATGCAGCCGGGACAGGCCGTCTGGCTGGAGTGGGAGCCCGCGCACACGTTCGCGCTCGATGCCGCCGGCGATATCCACGCCGGCGCGCAGCTGGACGAGGACGCGACGATGCCCGACCCGCTCGGCACCGGCCGATGAGCGCGGTCGCCCAGCTGCCCGGCGCGGGGACGGCGCCGGGCGACGCTACGCCGGCCGGCCCGCCGGCCGACACCGGACGCCGCCGCAGCCGGGTCGCATACCTGCTGTTGCTGCCCGGCATGGGCTGGCTGGTGTTGTTCTTCCTGGTCCCCATGTTCTCGCTGCTGAGCATGTCGCTGTCCGAGGGCTCGCTGGAGCGCGGCTACAACTTCACCGGCCATTTCGCGAGCTACACCGAGGCGTGGAGCCAGTACGCCGAGTACTTCTGGCGGTCGTTCCTGTACGCCGGGATCGCCACGGTCCTCGCCCTAGCGCTGGCCTACCCGCTGGCCTACACGATCGCGTTCAAGGCCGGGCGCTGGCGCGGCGTGCTGCTGATCCTGGTGATCGCACCGTTCTTCACCAGCTTCCTGCTGCGGACTCTGGCCTGGCGGACGATCCTGGCCGACAGCGGCCCGGTGGCCGACTTCTTGAACCTGTTCATGACCGACGTGCGGTTGCTCAACACCCCGCTGGCGGTGGTCACCGGCCTGACCTACAACTTCTTGCCGTTTATGATCTTGCCGCTGTACGCCAGCCTGGAGCGGATCGACCCGGGACTGATCGAGGCCGGCGGTGACTTGTACGCGTCACCGTTCACCGCATTCCGCAAGGTGACATTCCCGCTCTCGATGCCCGGGGTAGTGGCCGGCACGCTGCTGACATTCATCCCGGCCGCCGGTGACTACATCAACGCCGAGCTGCTCGGCACCGTCAAGACCCGGATGGTCGGAAACGTCATCGACAGCCGGTTCCTCGTGATCACCGACTATCCGACGGCCGCGGCGCTCTCGTTCACGCTGATGGCGAGCATCGTCATCCTGGTGGCGCTGTACATCCGGCGGGCCGGCACCGAGGAGCTGGTGTAGATGCGTGCCGTCGACTGGGTGCGCGCCCGTATCGTGCCGATCTTTGCCGCCGCGGTGCTGCTGTACCTGTTCTTGCCGATCTTCGTGGTGGCGCTGCTCTCGTTCAATGAGCCGAAGAGCCGGTACAACTACACGTTCAACCAGTTCACGCTGGACAACTGGCTACACCCATGCGACCCGCCGGGCATGTGCACGTCGCTTGCCCTGAGCATCAAGATCGCGGCGCTGGCTACCGCGGTGGCCACCGCGCTCGGCACCCTGGTCGCGTTCGCCCTGGTCCGGCACCGGTTCCGGGGTCGCGCCGGGACCAACCTGCTGATCTTCCTGCCGATGGCGACGCCCGAGGTGGTGATGGGCTCGTCGCTGCTCGCGCTGTTCGTCAGCGGGCTGCACCTGATCACGCTGGGCTTCTGGACGATCCTGATCGCGCACATCATGTTCTGCCTGAGCTTCGTGGTCGTCACCGTCAAGGCCAGGGTCGCGAGCATGGACCCGAACCTGGAGAAGGCTGCAATGGATCTGTACGCGACCGAGTTCACCGCGTTCCTGCGGATCACGCTGCCGCTGGCACTACCGGGCATCATCGCGGCGGCGATGCTGTCGTTCTCACTGTCGTTCGACGACTTCGTCATCACGAACTTCAACCGGGGCAGCCTGAACACGTTCCCGACCTTCATCTGGGGCGCGAACCAGCGCGGCATCCCGCCGCAGGTCAATGTCATCGGCACCGCGATGTTCGTGATCGCGCTGCTGCTGGTCGTGCTCGGTCAGGCGGCCGGCCGCCGGCGCCGAGGTACCTGACCCGGTGCGGTGCCGGGCGAACCGGCCGGGGACGCGACGGGAGTGCGGCCGATGACCAGGTACGGCGGGATGTACGGCCCGGACGTGACGTTCCTCGGCATCGCGCGCTGCGATCTGGCCGATCCGGCCAGCTTCGCGGGCGCGGATGTG
>DATFRM010000424.1:0-11977 GCA_035263265.1 Actinomycetes bacterium | reverse complement strand
GCTGCTCGTGCTGGCCGCCGCCATGATCGTGATCCCGATCGTCTCGTGGCTATGGCGGCAGTCGGAGTTCTGGACCGTGATCCTTATCGGCGGATGGATCGCGATCGCGGCCGCGCACTTCGTCAAGCCGACCCAGGGTCTGGTGGCATACCGGCTTTACCACGCTCGGGAACCCACCCCAGACGAGCGAGCGAAGCTGCACGATCCATGGCAGAACGTACTGGCACGGGCCGGGATACCGGCCGACCGCTACCGCCTCATGGTGTCCGACCGCGACGACGTCAACGCGTACGCCAGTGGCGGGTACGGCGTCGTGGTGACCTCGCTCGCGGTACGGCGGCTACGGCCCCGACAACTCGAAGCCGTGCTTGCTCACGAGCTCGGGCACCACGTGAACCTGGACTTGGTCCCGCGGGTGCTGATGCAGCAAGTGCTGCTCCCCATCCGCGCGGTCTGGTGGCTGGGCCGCGCGCTCTGGACGGCGATCCGGGCGGTGGGCCGAGGCGCGCTGGCCTCGCCCAGCTGCCTGAGCGTGCTGCTGGCCGGCATCGTCGCGATCGTGGCGCTGCTGCTGTTCCGCTCGCTCGTAGCACCGGCGGTGATAGCGCTTGCCGGTGCCGCGCTGGGCCGGCTGGCGCTGGACCGGGCCGAGTACGACGCGGACGACATCGCAGTGCGACTGGGCGTCGGCTCGGTGCTGCTGGGCGTGCTCAAGATGTTCGAACGGCGCCAGCCACAAGATCGCGACCGGCTGGAACAGACCCTGGGGATCAAGCCACTGCTCCGCCGCCGGATCGACCGGCTGAGCAGTCGGGTGCCGGAGCCACCCCCGGCCGCCGACCCGTGGGAGCGGCTGCTCAGGCAGAACCACCCATCGGTCGCCGCCGAGCTGTCCACGCAGGCCCAGCGTGGCGAGTTGACCGATGTCGACCGAGCCAGGATCGGGCTCACTCTGCGCCACGCCGCAGCCGCGCGGGACATGGAGATCGCGGTTCGCGAGCTCACGGCGTATCACGGCGCCGCGTTCCTGCACCGGTCCGGTCAGCGCGACCTGCCGGTGCGCCACGCCGACCACGACCTGCTGCGCGACCAAGTGCGGCTGGGCATGGCGGTGGCCGAACCGCGCAACCCGGACGAGCTACAAGACCAGCCATTCGGGCTGGACACCGCGATGCTGACCACCTCGCTACTGGCCATCGGCCCGCCAGGTTCGGGCAAGACCCGTGGGATCGCGATCCCTATCGTCGAGCATCTGTGCCTAGCCGCCCTGGCCAACGCCGCGTCGGTGGTGGTGATCGACCCGAAGGGCGACGACTTCGACGTACCGGGCATGTTCGACGTGGAGATCGACCTGGCCAACCCGGACGGGTCGTGGGGCTTCGACCTGTACGGCGGTGCCCAGACCGCGGAGGAAGCGGCCGATCGGCTCGCGTCCGCGCTGCTGCCGCCGGAGATCAGCGGCGACAAGGCCTACTTCATCGACGCCTCCAAGAATGCGCTGTACCAGGCGCTGGCCGCCTATGACGCGGCGTACCGGCGGTATCCGACGATCCGCGTCCTACTCGGACTGCTCAAGGGCGACGAGCGGGTGATCCAGTCGTTGCGCGACAAGCTGGCCAGCAGCGGCCGACTCGGTGAGCACGAGCACCTGCTCGCCGGACGCGAGCACCAGCGGCGGCGACGGGACGACCCGGCGGCGTCGCTGGTCGAGCGGCTAGGGCTGCTTGACCGGCCCAGCCTGGTCAAGCTGCTGGACGAGAAACGGCACAAGTTCAGCATGGGCGAGATCAGCCAGCCGATTCGAGTCAGGATCGCCCTGCCCGAGGCGCTCTATCCGGAGGCGGCCCGCATCCTCGCCAGGCTTGCGGTGGCCCAGTTCGTGCAGGTCGCGGCGTCTCCGCGGTCGAATCCGGACGTCTTCAAGGGCCTGATCATCGACGAGGCGGGCCGCTACGTGGACGATTACGTGGCTCGCGGCGTGCAGCACCTGCGCTCTCGCAACGCCGGTCTCGTGCTGCTGACCCAGTCACTCGGAGACTTCGCCGAGAATCTACGCTCGACCATCTTCGGCAGCACCGGGTGCAAGACGGTGTTCGGCGGCGTCGACCCACGGGATGCGCAGTACTTCGCCGACTATTGGGGCACCCAGTGGGTCGAGGAGGTGACCAGGTCCGCAAGCACCGGGCGCAGCGGAACGGCGGCCGCCGGTTACCGGACCGCCTCGCAGCCGGCCGATCCAGTCGGTACCGACCAGAGCCAGCGGTACACCTATGTGCCCGGCCGCAGCTCGCAGACCACCAGCCACTCCGAGGGCAGCACAACCCGGGACGTCGAGCGTTACGTCTGGTCTCCGTCGGAGATCATCAACGCGATCCCGCCCGGCCATGCGCTGGTCAGCTTGGCCCGGCCGGACGGGATCCGGGTGCCGCCGACGCTGGTGAACTTGCGCGCCTGACGGCACCCGGATGCGCCCACGCTGCGCTAGCGAGCCGGAACGAGCGGACGTTCTGCCTGCGCACCCGGCGCCGGACCCGCCGCAGCGGTCCGGGCCAGCCGGCCGGGCCACCAGAACCGCGATCCGATGTCCAGCGCGAGGGCAGGTACCAGGAACGAGCGCACCACCAGCGTGTCCAGCAGCACGCCGACCGCGACCAGCAGACCGATGTGCAGCACGAACACCACCGGCAGGCTGGCCAGCCCGGCAAACGTAGCGGCGAGCACGATGCCCGCGCTGGTGATTACGCCGCCGGTCACCGCCAGCGCGCGCAGCACACCCGGCCGGTGCCCGACCCGGGCGACCTCTTCCCTGGCCCTGGTCATCAGGAAGATCGTGTAGTCGATCCCGAGTGCGACCAGGAACAGGAACCCGAAAAGCGGCAGTGCGGGGTCCACCCTGGGATGCCCGAGCGCGTTGAACAGCAGCGCGGCCGCGCCAAGTGCGGCACCGAACGACAGCACCACGCTGGCCAGCAGCACCAGCGGCCCGATCACGGCCCGCAGCAGCACGGTCAAGGTCAGCAGCACCACCAGCAGGATCAGCGGGATCACCAGGCGGATATCCCGCGCGGTCGCCGCATTCGCGTCGACCGCGAATGCGCTCGTGCCACCGACCAGCGCCTGCGCGCCCGGGATCGCATGCACGGTGTCCCGAATGTCGGCCACGGTCGCCCGCGCTGCCGCGGTGTCAGCCTCATTGGTCAGGACCGCGTCGATCCTGGTCCAGTCGCCGGCGATGACCGGCTCGGCGACGCCATCGGGCGCCACGCCGGGAACCCCGGCCACCGCGTCCGCGACCTCCGCTGCCGCGGGCGTCCGCACGTACACCTCCACCGGATCGGCCGAACCGGCGGCGAAGTGCGCGGCCAGTAGCTCCTGGCCGATCACCGACTCCGGCTTGGTGGTGAATGCCTCGGACTGCCGCAGCCCGGTCTGCATCGAAGTGACCCCGAAGACGAGCGCGCCCAGCACGACCGCCGTGGTCACCCATACCGTGCGCGGCCGGCGCCCGATGGCCCGGGAGATCCGTCCCCAGATCCCGTGGTCGGTCACCGGGTCGTCGTGTGCGTGCGCCGGATTGAATCGGGGCACGAACGGCCAGAACAGCCAGCGGCCGAAGATCACCAAGACCGCGGGCAGCAGCGTCGTCATCGCGAGGAAGGCGACCCCGATCCCGATCGCGGCTACCGGACCCAGGCTCTGGGTGGAGTTCATCTCGGCGAACAGCAGGCAGAGCATGCCGAGGATGACGGTGCCGGCTGACGCGAAAATGGCCGGCCAGGACCGGCCGAGCGCGATCGACATTGCCTCGTGCCGATCCCGGTGGCGGCGCAGCTCCTCGCGGTAGCGCGCCACGAGCAAGAGTGCGTAGTCGGTGCCGGCCCCGATCACCAGCACGGTCAGGATGCCGGCGCTCTGGCCGTACACCACCAGGCCGGCGTACTTGGCCAGCAGGTAGACCACCGCGTTCGCGACCTGTGCGCCGGCCACGAACACGGTCAGCAGCGGCACCAGCCACAGCAGCGGGCTTCGGTAGGTGAGGATCAAGATGATCGCGACTGCACCGAGCGTGACCAGCAGCAGGGTCGAGTCGATCGCACCGAACACCTCGTCGAAATCGGAGATCGAGCCGCCGGCGCCGGTGACCTTGACCTCCAGACCCGGCGGCGCGTGCGCCCGCACCGTGTCCTTGATCTGGTTGACCTTCGCCGCGACCTCGCCCTCGCCGTCCATGCTGCCGGCCAGCGGCAGGCTGAGCAGCGCGGCCTCCCGGTCCTGCGAGGTGATGACCGGCGGCAGCGTGCCGCCCTTCGCCTGCGGGGCGAGCGCCCGATAATCGGCCCCGACCTTCGCGCGGTCGGCCGCAGTCAGCCCGCCGTCGCGGGCGTACACGACGATCGTCGGAATCGTGTCGCTCTCGCCGAAGTTCTGCTCGGCCAGCCGGAACGCCTTGGTCGACTCCGCGCTGCCCGGTACCCACGACTCGAACGAGTTCTTCTGAACGTCGCCGAGCTTGCTGGCCAGCGGCATGGCCAGCGCGATCAGCGCAAGCCAGAACACCACCACCAGCCATTTGAGCCGCCGGCCGGCCGGCAGCGCGGCGATCCGTTCCTTCACGGACATGGCAAATCTCCTCTGTGCGGGTCTGCACCGGATACATCTGAGTCGATCCTGTCCGGCTCGGATCGGACAGGCGTCGACCTCGCGGCGGCTCTTCGGCTGCGCCGGAGGCAGGACCGGTGGGGCCCGCACTACTCCCCACGGAGTAGGGGAACCCCCACTACCCGGTCGATGCCGAGCGGCTTCGCGGGGCCCTACGGTGAATGGGTGACTCTGACCAGCAGGCCGCGGCCGGGCCTAATGGGCACCGGTTCCGGCGCCCAGGGCTCGGAGCCGTATCCGCCCTGGCCGTTCGGCCCGCCGGTCTGGGCCTGGCGGGACCGCCGGCCGTCCTGGCCGTGGCTGGTGCTGCCGATGATCGCGCTTGCCGTGATCCAGGTCGTCGGCACGAAACTGGCCGCTGACAACCAGCCGGACGCGAAGACGCTGGACGCGCTCGGCTATGCCTTGCTGGTCGCCGGCCCCGCGGTGCTCGTCCTGCGCCGGCACTTCCCGGTTCCGGTGCTGGTCTCAATCGCGGTGATCACGCTGGGCTATCTGTCCCTCGGCTACCCGTACGGCCCGATCTTCCTCAGCCTCGTCGGGGCGGTGTTCAGCGCGGTGCTGTCCGGTCACCGCCGCGCGGCCTGGGTCACGGTCGGGCTGGGATTCCTCGCTTACGCGGTGCTGACGTACACGGTCAACGTCGACCGCGGCTCGCCGCCGCTGCATCTGGCCGGGGTGTCCGCCTGGCTGCTGGTCATGATCGTGGTGGCGGAGCTGGTGCGCAGCCGCCAGGAGCGATTCGCGGAGGCGATGCGGATGCGCGCCGAGGAGGGACGGCGCCGGGCCAGCGAGGAACGGCTCGGCTTCGCCCGGGAGCTGCACGACGTGCTCGCCCACAACATCTCGCTGATCAATGTCCAGGCCGGGGTGGCACTGCATCTGATCGACACGCAGCCCGAGCAGGCCCGAGCCGCGCTCGCCGCGATCAAGGATGCGAGCAAGGAGACATTGCGCGAGCTGCGCGCCACGCTCGGCGTACTGCGGCAGGTGGACGAAGGAGCGCCGCGGGCTCCCGCACCGAGCCTGGCCAGGCTGGACGAGTTGATCGCTCGGCTCGGCGCGGCCGGACTCACGGTTCACATCCGGACCGAGGGCACGCCGGTGCCGCTGCCCGCCCGGGTCGACCTGGCCGCGTACCGGATCGTGCAAGAAGCACTGACGAACGTGTACCGGCATGCCGGTGCGGTCACCGCCACAGTCGAGATCACGTACTCGGACGATGAGCTGGTGATCCAGGTCGACAATGGAGCCGGCCCGGTCGGCGGCGCCGGGACCGAGGCCGGAGGCGCCGGCCTGCCGACCATCGGCGCGGGCATCGCAGGCATGCGAGAACGGGCCGAGACGCTCGGCGGCGAGCTGTTCGCCGGGCCACGACCGGGTGGCGGGTTCCGGGTGCGAGCCCGGCTGCCATTGGATGGTGCGCTGTGATCCGAGTATTGCTGGCCGACGATCAGGCGCTGGTACGCGCCGGGTTCCGCGCGCTGCTTGCCGCCGAGGAAGGCATCGAGGTAGTCGGTGAGGCCGTCGACGGCGAGGAAGCGGTCAGCCAGGCGAGCGCGCTCAAGCCCGATGTCGTGCTGATGGACATCCGGATGCCGCGCCTGGACGGGCTGGAGGCAACCCGCCGGATCGCGGCCGATCCCGCGCTCGCCGGTGTCCGGGTGCTGATCCTGACCACTTTCGAGCTGGACGAGTACGTTTTCGAGGCCCTGCGGGTGGGTGCGAGCGGGTTCCTGGTCAAGGACACCGAGCCGGTCGACCTTATCCAGGGAGTCCGGGTCGTCGCCGACGGCGAAGCGCTGTTGTCGCCGAGCATCACCCGCCGCCTGATCGAGGAGTTCGCCGCCCGGGCCAAGCGCCCGCCTGCTTCGGACCTGCTGGCTCCGCTGACCGAGCGGGAGCGCGAGGTGATGGCGCTGGTGGCCGGCGGGCTGTCCAACGAGGAGATCGCCGCGAAGCTCGTGGTCAGCCCGGCCACCGCGAAGACGCACGTAAGCCGGGCGATGGTGAAACTGGCCGCACGCGACCGGGCTCAGCTGGTCGTGCTCGCCTACGAGTCCGGTCTGGTTCGCCCTGGCTGGCTCGACTAACCCGGGCGCTACCGGTATAAGCCCACGCATGACGTGGATGCTGTACGGCTCGTACGGCTATACCGGACGGCTGGTCGCCGCCGTCGCCCGATCCCGCGGCCACGAGCCGCTACTGGCCGGGCGCGACCCGGACCGGCTGGCCGCTCAGGCCAGTGAGCTCGGCCTTCCGCACCAGGCGGCCAGCCTCACGGACGTGGACGCGCTGACCCGCGTGCTGCGGGACACCGAGGTCGCACTGGTCGCGCACTGCGCCGGGCCATACTCGGCCACCGCCGATCCGATGGCACGCGCGTGCCTTGCGGCCGGGGTGCCGTACCTCGACGTGACCGGCGAGATCGACGTATTCGAGGCGCTGCTGGCAATGGACGGCGCGGCCAAACAGGCAGGCATCGCGATCCTGCCCGGCTCCGGCATGGACGTGGTGCCGACCGACTGCCTTGCCGCTCAACTCAAGGATCGACTCCCGGGTGCGGTCCGGCTCGAGCTCGCGTTTCTCGCCCCCGGCGGGATGAGCCCGGGCACCGCCAAGACCGGACTCGAGGGCGCCGGTAAGGGCGGTCGGGTGCGCATCGGCGGTGAGCTGGTCACGGTGCCGCTCGGCTGGAAGCGGCGGACCGTACCGTTCCCAACCGGACCGGTCGAGGTGGGTTCGATCCCGTGGGGCGACGTGAGCACCGCCTACCACTCGACCGGCATTCCCCACATCGTGGTCTATACGAAATTGCCGGGCCGAAAGCAGACCAGGATGGCCATGCTGCTCGCACCGGTCGCGGCGATCCCGCCGATCCGCCGGCGGATGCAGGCGATCGCGGTCCGCAAGATCACCGGGCCGTCGGCGGAGCGGCGGGCGGCCACTCGCACCCAGTTCTGGGGTCGGGTGGAGAACGCGACCGGCGAAGCGGTCGAGCTGACCGCGACCGGCCCGAACGGCTACGACCTGACCGCGGACGCGGTGGTGCGCATAGTCGAGCGCGTGCTCGCCGGCCGGATCCCGCCGGGCGCGCACACGCCGGCGCAGGCGCACGGTAAAGACTTCATTGCCGAGCTGGACGGGATTACGCTGGCGAACCTCGCATAGCGTCGATGCCGTGGACACCACGGTGCGGATCCTGCACGCCGGTCCGGGCTGCGGGTTTGGCGAGTTCCGCTGCCGGCCCGGCCATCCGCGGTGGCGGGAGGAGAACTGGATCGGCCCGGACTGGCACTTGGTGATCCCCGGACCAGCGGTATGGATTCACGCCGACCATGACGAGCCGCTGCTCGCCACCGCCAACGAGGTGCTGCGCTACCCACCTGACACCTACTACCGGCGCCGGATCGCCGCGCCCAGCGGCGACCACTGCTTGTTCGTCACGTTCGACGACCAGCTAGCCGGCGAACTCGGAATCCCGACCGCTGCCTCGACCCGGCTCCGCCACGCGGCACTGGACGCGCACACGTACGCGACGGCGCACCAACTGGCCCGCGATCTCGACGGCGGTGCCGCCGACCTGCCCGCGGACGAGCGGTTGCTGGGCTTGCTCCGGCGGCTCGCCCGGCATCGGTCGATCCCGCCGGACTCCGACGCGCGCCACAGCGACCTCGTCGAGCGGGTGAAATACGAACTGATCCGGCGAATGACCGAGCCGGTCCGGCTGGCCGAGATCGCCGCCGCGGTCAACTACTCGCCGTACCACCTGGCCCGGCTGTTCCGGGCGCACACCGGGCAGTCGATGTACGGCTACCTGCAGCAGTTGCGGCTACGCGAGTCGCTGGATCAGGCCGTGGCCGGCCGGGGCACCCTGGCCGAACTCGCCGGCCGGTACGGCTTCGCCCATCACAGCCACTACACCCGCATGTTCCGCCAGGTATTCGGGGTGCCGCCGACCGCGTTGCGCAGCCGGCGGCACACCCGCCCGGCTCAGCTCGAGGCCGCGCTCGAGACCACGTAAAGCACGTCACCGCTGGCCGCGGATAGTCCCAGATCGACAATGCCGTCGCCATTGACGTCGCCGAGCCCGACCGCGTCGAAGCCCAGGTTCTCCTGCGCGACCGTGCTGATGTAGGTGCGCAGCACGTCGCCGGTCTTGCCGGAGTAGACCTTGACCAGCCCGGCCCCCGGTGCGCCCGCACTGCTCAGGTAGAAGCCGACCGCCACGTCGTTGCGGCCATCCCCGTCGACGTCGCCCGCGTACCGGCCGGGTCCGGCACCGTCGCCCGGCGCGTCGCCGGCGAACCGGTGCAGGACCTCGCCGGTCTTGCCGGAGAACACGAACGCCAGCCCGCGCCCGTCACCGTTCGGCCCGCCGTTGAAGTCGCCGACGTACAGGTCGCCGCGCTTGTCGTCGTCCACGTCGCCCAGCCCGGCGACGAAGAACCAGCCGAGGTCCACCGTGTCCGCGTCGCCGGTCAGGACCAGCAGCTGGTGACCGGTCAGCCCGGAGAAGACGTAGGCCGCGCCGCGGTCGCCGGGACCGCCGTCGGACGCCCCGACGATGTGGTCGAGCCGGCCGTCCCGGTCGACCTGGCCGGCCGGTGCGATGCCGATGCCGAAGTGATCGCCGGCCGCTCGACCGGCATAGCTTCGCAGCACGCGGCCCGAGCGGCCGGACACGACGTACGCCTTGCCCGAGTCGGCGCCGACCCCGTCGAAGCACGGCGCGCCGATCAGCAGGTCGGCCCGGCCGTCCCGGTTCACGTCACCGGCCGCGCCGACCGCGCCACCGTACTGGTCGCCGGGCGCCTCGCCCTCGAGCGTGAGCAACGTGCTGCCGTCCGCGCCGGAGTACACGTAGGTCCGGCCGGGCAGCGGGTTGGAGCCGCACCTCAGTGCCGCACCGGGCGCGCCGATCACTATGTCGTGGATGCCGTCGCCGTTCACGTCGCCGGCGTCGGCCATCGCGTAACCGTGGCGTTCGCCCGGCTGGCCGAAGAAGGAGTAGATGATGGCGCCGGTGCGTGCCGAGCGCACGTCGGTGTGCCCGGCGAACGTGCCGCCGGCGTCGGTGTGGAACGGTGCGCCGCTGATGACCTCGGCGGCCCCGTCGCCGTCGATGTCGGCCAGCTCGCTGATCCCCCAGGCGTAGCCCTCGCCAGGCTGGTCACCGTGCATGGTGACGAATGTGCCCGGCGGGGTCGAGCCTTGCGCGCCGGCGCCGCCGGCCGAGCCCGCGGCAAGCGCGCAAGCAAGAACTAAGACAGCCCCGATCCGGGCCGCGGATCGTCGTTGAGTTCGCATCAGGTTCGTCCACCTCGTGAGTAGGGTCGGAACCTTTGCGACGGTAGGCAGCGGGCGGCGCCGGCCGCTGTCACGATCGTGCGGACTTTACGGCGGTCAGTCGTCGACCTCGGCCCAGACCACCTTGCCGAGCTTGGTCGGCCGGGAACCCCACCGGGCAGACATCTGCTGGACGATAAGCAGCCCGCGGTGACGCTCCTCGAACGGAGCCGCGTATGACATTCGCGGCAACCGGGCGTCGTGGTCGAGCACCTCGACGATGATCCGGTCGGGAAGCCTGGTCAGCTGAAGCTCGATGTCGGTGGCCGCGTGCTCGATTGCGTTGGTCACCAGCTCATCGGCGACCAGCGACACGTTCGGCGCCTTGTAGCTCAGGCCCCAGGAGTCCAGGGTGGTGTGCACGAACCGGCGCGTCTCGCCGGCCGAGGTCGGCTCGGCCGCCAACCTGGTCAGCGCGCTCATGCCCTCGTAGTCACCGCGGTCCCGGATCAGCAGTAGTGTCACGTCGTCGTCGTAGTCGCCCCCGGTGAGCGCGTGCACCAGGTTCAGGCAGGCCTCGCTCAGGTCGCCGTCCAGATGACGCAGCTCCTCGATCAACTGATCCATCCCGTCGGACAGCGACCGCTTGCGGGTCTCCACCAGGCCGTCGGTGTAGAGCAGCATCGACGACCGGCGCGGCAGCTGGATGTCCACCTCGCGGAAGATCGTGCCCTCCAGCCCGAGCGGCAAGCCGAGATCGCTTTCCAGCAACTCGGCCCGGCCATCCTCGGTGACGATGGCCGGCGGCACGTGCCCGGCGTTGGCGTAGGTCAGCGTCGACACGGCTGGGTCGTAGATCACATAGACGCAGGTCACGAGCTGCTGGCCGGGTAGCGCAATGACCAGCTCGTTGAGGTGGCGCAATACATCGGACGGCTGCTGGTCCATCACCGCGTAGGCCCGGACCGCGGAGCGCAACTGGCCCATCAGTGCGGCCGCGTGGATGCCCTTGCCCATGACATCGCCGACCACGAACGCGGTCCGCCCGCAGGGCAGCGGGATCACGTCGAACCAGTCGCCGCCCACATGATGCTGGCCGCGACCGCCCGGCAGGTAGCGGGAAGCGACCTCCATCCCGTTGACCGAGGAGGCGACCTTGGGCAGCAGCGCGAGCTGCAGCTCCTCGGCCCGGTTCCGCTGCTGCTCGTACAGCCGGGCGTTGTCCAGCGCGATCGCGGCCGGGGCGGCGATGCCGAGGACCAGCCGTTCGTCCCGGTCGTCGAACATGCCGGGGTCGGGATGGCCGAAGAACAACCCGCCGAGCGTCTCCCCGGACGGGGTCACCACCGGCACGGCCAGGTAGCTGCGTACCGGCGGATGACCGGGCGGTAGGCCCGCGAAAGGATGGTTGTGGCCGTACCGGTCGTCCACGGTGATGTCGTCCGAGCGTACGCTGCCGTAGCCGTTGAAGGTGTAGCTGAACAGGCCCACGTCAGCGCGGGGCAGCGGCAGCCGGGCGAACACCCCTGGATCCGGGGCCGAAACCGTGTACCGCATCTCGACCTGGCCGGCCAGCTCCTCGATCGTGACGAAGAAGCTGCCGTACTTCGCCCCCGTCACCCGCCGGGCCGCGTCGGTGGCCAGTTGCATGACCTGGGCCGCGTCCATCTCCGCGGCGAGCTGGGTGCCGATCGACCGCAGCGTCTCGACCGTGGCCGCCTCCTCCAGCAGGCGCGCGTCCTGCCGGCGCATCCGCTGCAGGGTCTGCTCCAAGCGGGCCGACTGGTCGCGAACGGTGGCTTCGTTCAGCTCGAGCAGCCGACGTAAGGTCGTGCGCTCGTGCTCACCGAGATCCCTGGTCGGCGCGCCGGAGTACGGCAGCAGGGCGAGCCGTACCGACAGGGCGACGTTGCGGAACAGGTCGGCGGTCGCGCTCGGGATCGGGGTGCGGGAGAACAGCACGACCGCGAACACCTCGCCCTTGGGCAGCAGGCCGCCAAAACCGAGGACGGACCGCACCCCGTGCTTG
>DATFRM010000423.1:0-4448 GCA_035263265.1 Actinomycetes bacterium | reverse complement strand
TCGCGGGACTGGAGCCGGTCGACCAAATCGCGCAACGGCACCGAAATGAGCGGGTTGGCTGCGCGGGCACTTGCCGGCAGCGCCTCCGGCAACGCCGTTCCGGTAGCCACCGTGTCGCGCAACGACTCGATCCATGCCGCCAGCGCCTCCAACCTCGCGAGCGCCGCGCGCTGCGAACGCGCCCCGCCCAGCAGCTTGTTCCACACCAGCACCACCACGCAGGCCCCGATCGCGAACGCGACCCACCGGGTCAGCACGAGGACCAACAGTCCGGCGGCCAGGCCACAGGCCAGCCGGGCTGCCATCGGCCCGGTCAACCGCAGCGACCGAACCGGCTCCGCGTCCGGATCGCGCCCGCGCAGGCCGGCGAGGAACAGCAACACACCGCTAGCCACGCCGAGGCCGGCGAGTACGGCGAGCGGGACCTGGTAGCTGGTGTTCATGCCGCCGCACCCGCCCAGATGCGCGCGTCGTAGCCGAACGCGGCAAGCCGCTCGGCCCGCTCGTCGGTGATCGCTGCGTGCGGGTAGGCCAGCTGGTCGCCGTAGTGGTCGGCCTTGAAGATCTCGCTGGTCACGACCTGCACACCGTCGAAACCGCACACCTCGAGCACGCTGCCGATGTAGCGGTGCACCCGCCCGTCCGGCAGCCGCTGCTTGCACATGTGCACGACGAAGTCGAGTCCGCCGGCGGCCAGCCGGTAGCTGGCCTCGACCGGGAGCCGTTCCGAGCTACGCAGTGCGTAGGTGGCGATCCGGTCGAAGACCGCGCGCGGGTGGCGCGCGTGAATGGTGGACAGCGAGCCGTCGTTGCCCTGCGTCATCGCGTCGAGCATCGCGATCGCCTCACCACCGACCACCTCGCCGACGATGATCCTGTCGGGGTTCATCCGGCGGGAGCGGTCGACCAGGTCGTGCACGGTGATCGCGCCCTGGCCCTCACTGTTAGCCAGCCGCTCCTCCATCGCTACGACCTGCGGATGCAGCTCGGGAAGGCGGTGGAAGCCGAGCTCGTGGAAGTGCTCGGCGGTGACCAGCCGCTCCTCCGGGCCGATCTCGTTGCCAAGCGCGCGCAGCAGCGTGGTCTTTCCGGCGAACGTCTCGCCGGAGACCATGATGTTGAACCGGCCGCGTACCGCCGCGGACAGGAAGATGCCGAGCTCCTCGGTGAACGCGTGCCTGGCCCGCAGCCGGTCGAGCAGCACCTTCTCCAGCCGGTAAAGCCGCAACGAAAGGACCGGCCGCTCCACCACGGCAAGAGTCGCGTTCAGCCGGGAGCCATCCGGCAGGCGAACATCCAGGAACGGGTTCATCGGGTCGAACTGCCGCGAGCTCAGCCCGCTGTACGTGGCCACGTTGCGGACCCAGTCGACGAGTTCCTGGTCGGAGTCGGCGACCGGCTCGCCGGACAGCACGCCCCGCTCCCGGTGCGTGACCCAGACCTGGTCGTGCCCGATGATCTCGATGTTGAGCAGGTCCGAATCACTGATCAGCGGCTCCAGCCGGCCAAGCCCGAACAGGGCCGCGTGCACCGCGGCACCGATCTCGGTGTCCTCCTCCGGGCCGGGCAGCTGGATCCCGCGAATCAGCTCGTTCTGCCGATGCGCCTGCAGCGCCCGGGAGATCAGGCTGCGGCCTAGCGTGCGCTCGTCGGCCGTGCTGAGTTCGAGCCCCCGCTCGGCATGCCGGCGCCGCTCCGCGCGCAATTGCCCGGCGACTTCGCTGCGCAGCGTCTGTACCAACGAGTAGTCCACGGCCGGCTACCCGTTCCGCACGCGCGCTGTTGGCACCGGTCCGGCGGCTCGTGCCGGTTCGCGCTCCCGGTCGGGGAACGTCCGCGCGGCCCGCGCCGCCTGGTCTCCCAGGACACCGACCAGCGTGCTGGCCAGCGCCCGAGTCGAGCTGACCAGTTCGGTCCGGTCCACTCGGGAACCCCAGTGCCCGCTCAGCCCGGCTGCGCCGACCGGATCGAGCGCGATCGCGCCTAGCACCGTGGCCGGCAGGCCGTCCCTCGCCAGGAAGGTGGCAATGTCCCGCAGCACGGACTTGCGGCGGCGCTGGTCGACCACGACCACTACCCCGATCCGGTCCGGTCGGGCCGCGCTCGCGTCTCCGTGGGTGAGTGCCTCGATGCCGTACCGCAGGTGGGCCACCGCCGGCACGCTCGGCGTGACCAACATGACTACGAGATCAGCCCGGGCGAGCACCTCCCGGCCACCACCGCTGTCGTGCAGACGACCGCAGTCGGCGATGACATCGGTAGACCGCAGGCCGGCCAGCACGCCGGCCACGAGCGGCCAGGTCACCTCCATGGCCGAGGCGAGCCGAGGGGCGCTCGGACTGATCAAAACAGGCAGCCCGCCGTCGAGCGTCTGCACGTGATCCCAGAGCATCGGCTCGGCGAAGTCCGGCTGCCGGATCGCTGCCGCCAGCGAGATCAGGCCGCGGTCCTGGGCCAACACCCGCTGGCCTGGCCCGCGCAGCCGGAGCGCGACGTCACCACCCGACGAGTCGCACTCGGCCAGCAGCACGGGCCAGTCGGCGGAGCGGGCGCGCGGCCATACCCCGGCCAGCGCGATCGCGGTCGTGGTTACGCCGGGAGCGCCCTTGGCGGCGGTCAGCGCGATCAGACTCATGCGTGGCCCCCGCACCGATAGCCGCACCGGGCGCGGCTCGGCCTGCTACTCATGGGGACCCCACCGGCAGGATCGCCAGGCTGATCGTGTTGGTAGCGGCGCCCTGGGCGAGCTCGGCGGCCGCACCAGCATCGACCACGAGCGTGACCAGCCACTGACCACTGGTCTCGTCCGGCTGGACGCTGAGCACCTGCGCCTGCTCGACGAGCACCGGGTCCTGCCGTGCCTCGGCGATGCTGTCTTCGTTTCCACCGTCTGACGGCACCCGGTAGACGCGCACCGTGCTCCCTGCCGTCAGCTCATCCACCGGCATCGCGCCGGACTTCAGGGACAGGCCGACCGCCAGCTCACCCGCCGCGGGCACCGGATCGCGGGCGAACATGGGCGCGGACAGCAGCGTGCCCTTGGAGATGTTCCGGGTGGCGGTCTGGCCGACCAGCTGGGACGCGGCGGAGGCGGGGATCGCGGCTACCCCGGACCCGCCGAGATCGGCGACGGTCAGATCGTCTTCGCCGATGACCGCACCGGCCGGGATGTCGCGGACCACGGTCAGCACCTCGACCGTGTCGTTGGCCCGCAGCACGAGCGCGCCGGCAACCGCCGCGCAGGCGAGCATGAGCAACAACCCGGCCGCCGCACGGGCCGGCTGCCACCGCCGGGGGCGCGGCGGCAACCGGTCGTGCGTTCGGGCACCGGCCGGCATCGGTCGAGTCGTGGGGGACCCATACCCGCCGGCCCCGCCAGCGGCGCGTGGGGGCTCGCCGATGGTCCTGGATGGTCCGATCGTGGTGCTCACATCGTCCTCACTGGGGGTTGGCTCGGTCGGGTGGACGAGCTCATCCGCGGCCTCCGGTGACGATCGCCTGCCGCTCGATGACTCCGATCGGCACGGTCGACGAGGTGGTTATGTTCGGCAGCGTTCCGCCGGCGCCGCCGGAGCCGACCCAGGAGATCTCCCAGACGACCGACACGGTGGCGCGGAACCTATTGCTCGGCTGGCCGGCGCTGGAACGTTCGTAGCTGTACTTGCAGGCACGCGAGTCGGACTCGGACAGCCCGCGCCGCCATTGGATGCCCGGTCCGGAGCACAGGCTCGGGCTACCCCCGTCACCGCCGCGCCATTGCGAGCGCACAGGCTCCGCGGTCACTTCGGCCCAGACCCCACCGGCTTCGGCCCGGCTGTGCCCAGCCGACCAGTTCCGTATCCACCACCAGGTCGGCAGGTTGACCAGCGTGGCGTCCCCGACCGGGCTGTCCACGTCCGGGTTGAAGCCGACCGCCGGGTCCGGCAGCGCCAGCCGGTCGCGCGCCCAGAGCGCAAGCTGGAACGCGCTGACCACGACCCCGTCGACAATGGCGTTGCCGATTGGAACCGCGATGAGCGCCCGGCTGTGGTCCGGGCAGATCTGCTCGTACCAGACGTAGACGTCCAGCCACGGCAGCGGATCGCCGGGCAAGCTGCCGCCGAGCTCAGTCAGCCAAGTGGGAACGGTCGACACGATCGAGTACGTGCAGGTCGAGCCCGGACCGCCACCGCCGGGCTGGCTCGAACCCGGGCCGCACTGGATCTCGCCGGCCTCGGAGTAGATGCCCTGCCCGTCCGGCTCGACGATGATGATCTCGTCGCAGACGTCCGCGCCGGCCGGTTGAGCGGAGTAGGGACCGATGTCGGTGGTGATGCCGACCATCACCAGCGCGCCGGAGAGCGCGGCCGCCATCGCGAGCCCGACGAACCGCCGAGGCGCCGCGGTCAGCATCGCTTGCCCGCCGGATATATAACCTCGGACGTACGCCACACGCCGTCCTCGCCGCG
>DATFRM010000422.1:0-7423 GCA_035263265.1 Actinomycetes bacterium | reverse complement strand
AAGCGACTGCTCGTGTTCGCGTTGGCCACGGCGGCGGTCGCCTCGATCTGCCTGATCAGCCCCGCGGCGCAGCACCGGATCCTGTTCCGCGCCGGGCAGAAAGAGGTACTGGTCCGTAGGTCGAACCTGTACGGAATCGTGGGCACGGTCGCACTCGGGCTGGCGATGGCCGCCTCATTGCTCCTCATCCTCGATGTGTTGTTCGGGCTATCCGCCGCATACCTCATAGCAGCGCTGGTGACCTTGTTCTGGGCATGGTCGTGGTTCGGTCAGCCGCTGCTGACTCGGGTGCGCGCCGAGCGGGCTGGCTCCTGACCCCCGGCCGTCTACGGCGCAGATGCCCGGCAAGTAGGGGCGGTGGCGACCAAACCCGACGTGAACACCCCGGGAGACACGCCGTCACCGATTGTCGGCGCCGGTGACCATAGTGCTGGGCGACCACAATGAGGAGCCATGCAGATGTCCACCGAGCGAGCGCCGGCAGCCACCGCGGCGTGGCGGAGCCGGTGCCTGCGGTGTGGCCGGGTCACGGCGCTGGACGACCGGGTCGTCGGGTGCGAGCGATGCGCCGCCGAAGGCTTCGGCGTCCCGATGGTGCCGATCCGGGATCGAGCGGCCGCACCCCGCAGGCCGGGGGCCGCGCGGGCTGGCCGGGGCGCCATGTGGCGCTGGGCGGAGCTGCTCGTGCCGTGCGGAGAACCGGTCAGCCTGGGCGAGGGCGACACTCCGCTGGTGCGGCTCGAGCGCACCGGGCTGCCGGGCCAGGTGTTACTGAAGCAGAAGGGTGCCAATCCGACCGGCTCCTCCCCAGCCTGAGCGACGCGATGGAGCGGAACCTCGAGCAACCCGAGCGGGTGGACGATGACGGTCCCAACCAGGCCCGGTCGATCGGTGACCGGCTGGCCACCACGATGTCGCTGCTCACCGTGCGCCGCGGCCAGGGCGATGCGGTCAGCTGCGATGACGATCAGCTATGGGCGGCCTGGCAAGTGCTGGCGGAGAACGGGATCGTGCTTGAGCTGTCCTCGGCCGCCGCCTTGCACGGCGCGCGCCATCTCGCCGAGAGCGGCGCGCTGTCTGACTACGCCACCGTGGTCCTGCTCGGCACCGCAGGGCCGTACGCACAGGCCACCCTCCGCCCGCCCGGCGACGAGCCGCGGCCATCTCTCCACCGCCGGGTGGCCGATCCGGGGGATCCGACCGAAGTAAGCGCACTGACTACGAAGGAGTCGACGTGATCGAGCGAGATGATCAAGACGAGATCGCGGTGGTTCGCCTCGCGCACGGCCCGGTGAACGCGCTCGACCTCGAACTAGTGACCGCGATCACCGAGACGTTCACCGAGCTCGCGACGTCCGACCACCGCGCCGTCGTCTTCACCGGCACCGGCCGGGCGTTCACCGCCGGCGTCGACCTGTGGCGCATCGTCGACGGTGGGCCGGAGTACATCGAGCGCTACCTGCCTGCACTCTCCGAGTCGTTCGAAGCCGTGTTCACCATCGGCAAGCCGGTGGTCGGCGCCCTCAACGGGCACGCCATCGCCGGCGGCTGCATTCTGGCCAGCGGATGCGACTACCGGATCATGTCCGCCGGTCGGATCGGCGTGCCGGAGTTTCTGGTGGGGGTGCCGTTCCCGATGACGGGGCTGGAGATCCTCACGAACGCGGTAGGCGAGCAACGGGCCCGGCAACTGGTGCTGACCGGCGCGACGCACGAGGCGCCGGAAGCACTCGAACTCGGCCTGGTCGACGAATTGGCGCCGGCCGATCGGCTCCTGGAGATCGCGCTGGCGACCGCGCAGCGATTGGCCGCAATAACTCCGCCCGATACCTTCCGGCTCACCAAACACCTGCTGCGGTTGGCAGCGACCGAACGGCTGGCCCGACATCGCGCGACCGAGGATCCGCAGACGCTGCGGCTCTGGCAAGCCCGCGCCGCCGACGGGACGGTTCGTGACTACATGGAGCGGGCGGTAACCCGCCGCTAGGCTCGCGGGTCGATCTCTGGAAGGACGGGGCCGGATGGGATCACCTGACCAGGACTGCACGGTAACCGACAGCCCGGCCGGATGGGTTGCCAGGCACATCCGCGAGTACGTCGAGACCGATGGCCGCACGGGAGCCCGGCGGTGGGGCGCGGACATCCTCCTGCTTACGACCCGTGGCCGTAAGACCGGCCTGCTGCGCCGGACCGCACTGATTTACGGTATGGACGGCGACCGCTACCTGGTGGTTCCGTCCAACGGTGGGTCGGCCAAGCACCCGGCCTGGTTCCTGAATCTGCTCGCCGACCCGAAGGTCGAGGTCCAGGTGATGGGAGACATGATCAGCGCGGTGGCCAGGGTCGCCACCGACGAGGAGAAGCCGAGGCTCTGGGATCGCATGGTCTCGGCCTTCCCGACCTACCGGACCTACCAGACCAAGACCAAGCGAGTGATCCCGGTAGTGATCATCGAGCGTGCCGATGACTGAGCTGCTCACCCGCCGCGCGCTCAATCGGGCCACGCTGGCCCGCCAGATGCTGCTGCGCCGGCACGACGTGCCGTTACTCGACTCGGTCGAGCACTTAGTCGGGCTGCAAGCACAGACTCCGCAGTCCTGGTACCACGGCTTGTGGTCGCGGCTGACCGGGTTCCAGCCCGAGCGGCTCGGGGAGCTGCTCACCAGTCGCCAGGTGGTTCGGGTGGCGCTCATGCGCTCGACCATCCATCTGGTGACCGCTGCGGACTGCCTCGCGATCCGCCCGCTGGTTCAGCTGGTGATCGAGCGCAGTATGAGCAGCAACTTCGGCCGCAACCTAGTCGGGTTGGACCGCGACGAGCTCGCCGCGGCCGGCAAGAAGCTGGTCGACGAGCAGCCACGCACGTTCAGCGAACTGGGCAAGCTGCTCGCCGAACAATGGCCGGGCCGTGACCCGGCATCACTCGCACAGGCCGTGCGTACCTGGGTGGCGCTGATCCAGGTGCCGCCGCGCGGGGTCTGGGGCAAGAGCGGTCGCGCCCTGCATACCAGCGCGGAGGCCTGGCTGGGCGACACCGAGACACCGCCGATGGCGGTCGACGAGCTGGTTATGCGCTACCTGGCTGCGTTCGGCCCGGCCACCGTGATGGACGCCCAAACCTGGTCCGGCCTGACCCGGCTCGCCGAAGTATTCGAGCGGCTGCGGCCGCGGCTACGGACCTTCCGCGGCGAATCTGACCGAGAGCTGTTCGATCTGCCCGACGCGCCGCGGCCCGACCCGGAGACTCCTGCTCCGGTTCGCTTCTTGTACGACTTCGACAACCTGCTGCTCTCGCACGCCGACCGATCCCGGGTCATCACCGACGAGTATCGCGCCCAGCAATTCCCGCCCGATGGTCCGATGCCGCAGATCGTCCTGGTAGACGGGGTGACGGCCGGTACCTGGAAGATCAACCGAAGCCGTACCTCGGCTACCTTGACCGTCCGGCCGTTCAGTCGGCTGGCACAGTCGGCGATGGTGGAGCTCGCCGAGGAGGCCGAGGCCCTGTTCGAATTCGCCGCTCCCGGTGCGACAACCCGCGATATCCAGTTCCGGCCACAGCCGTCTCGCGGCTAGCGGACCATCCCGCCGATGACGAGCCGTTTCGCAGTCAGCGGACCACCGCTGACGAGTCCCCCGGCTAGTGGACGATCGGGAGCACCACTTCGATCGCCGCGCCGCCGAATCGCCGGCCGTCCCGCACCGAAACCGTGCCGCCGCTTGCCGCGATCACCTCGGCCACGATCGCCAGTCCCAGCCCGGTGCCTCCATCGTCCCTGGCCCGAGCGTCGTCCAACCGGACGAACCGCTCGAATACCCGATCCCGCGCCTCGTCCGGGATGCCCGGCCCGTCATCCTCGACCACCAGGCGCGCCGTCCCGTTCCGTTCGGCCAGCTCGAACGCGACCCGCCCCTGGGCATGCCGGACCGCGTTCTCGCCGAGATTGCGCAGCACCCGGCGCAGGCCCGCGGTGTCGCCTTGCACCCGAGCGGCCGAGACGGCGGTGGTGTCGACAGCGACGCTCGATCCTGCTACCGCGCGCAGCCGGGTCGCCTCGGCGAAGACGAGGTCGTCGAGGTCGATCGGGTGGCGACCGAACTGCCCGGGATCCTCGTCCAGCCGGGCCAGCAGCAGTAGATCCTCGACCAGTCGCTCGATTCGCTCGATTTCTGCCAGCACGGTGCTCGCCAGCTCATCCGAGCCGGCTCCACCGGACCCCGCCGCCCGGGCCACCTCCGCGTTCGTCTTGATCGAGGCCACCGGCGAGCGAAGTTCGTGCGACGCGTCCGACACGAACCGCCGCTGCCTGATCTGCGCGGCATCCAGCCGCGCCAGCATCTGGTTCATCGTGCGGGCCAACCGGGCGATCTCGTCCTCGCCACCAGGATCGGGCACTCGGCGATGGAGTTGGCTGGCGGAGATCTCCTCAACCTCCGCACGGATCGCGTCGACCGGCGCCAGGGCTCGCCCGACCACTCGCCACGTGGTTATCCCGACCAGACCGAGCAGGATCGGCAGCCCGACCGCGAGCAGGCCCGCGACGATCCGGACGGTCTCGGTGACATCGCCGAGCGCACCACCGCCAAGCACGGTTAGCCGGCCGTCGGATGTTTCGGCGGTCGTGCTGACAACCAGGAAGTCGCCTTCATCACCGGCTACCGGCACCCGAACCGAGTGTCCCGGTCGCGGGACTGGCAGCGGCTCCGCCCGCCTCGCCACGTTGGCGGTCGCGGCCACTACCTGTCCTTGCGGATCAAGCACCTGGACCAGCCGTTCTTCACCGATCCCGCTGGTCAGCGCGACCGGGTCGGCGCCGGCCGCCAACGCCGCGGCCACCGCGCTGGCCTGGGACTCCGCCCCGGCACGCACCTCTGCGGTGAGGGCCTGCCGGAGCGCCACGACCAGCCCGATCGCCCCGACGAGCAGTGCAAGGCCGACCACCACGACAGCTCCGGCAGTCGTGCGAACCCGGACGCTGCCGCTCCACGGGGGGAGCCCGTTAGCCGCCATCGGCGGCCAGCCGGTAGCCCAGACCCCGCACGGTTTCGATCGCCGAGCGGCCGTACGGGCGGTCGAGCTTGTTGCGCAGGTGACCCACGTACACCTCGATGATGTTGGGGTCGCCCTCGAAGTCGTCCGACCACACGTGCGCGAGGATCTCGCGCTTGGACACCACTGCGCCGCGGCGCCGGAGCAGGAACTCGAGCAGCGCGAACTCGCGGGCGGTCAGGTCCAGTAGGTCGGAACCGCGCCATACCTGTTTGGTCGCCGGGTCGAGCCGCAAGTCGCCGGCTACTAGCACCGCCGGACGCTCCGGTGCGCCGCGGCGCAGCAACGAGCGCAGCCGGGCCACCAGCACCGCGAACGAAAACGGCTTGATCAGGTAGTCATCGGCGCCGGTGTCCAGCGCTTCGACCTCATCCCATTCGCCGTCCTTGGCGGTCAGCATGAGGATCGGAGTCCAGACTCCGTCGGTGCGCAGAGTCTGGCAGATCTTGTAGCCGTTGATTCCCGGCAGCATGATGTCCAGAACGATCACGTCGTACGGGTTCTCCCGCGCCAGCCAGAGCCCGTCGACACCGTTGAGGGCCACGTCGACAGCAAAGCCCTCGGCAGCCAGACCCCGCCGCAACCCGGCGGCCAGTCGCGCCTCGTCCTCGATGACGAGCACCCGCATGACCCGCTCCCTGCCCGATCCGCAGCGGCCCCGATCAGCCGCTGCCGATCAGCCGGGAACCGATGCCTCGAGGTTGCCCGGCTCATCCTGAAGTGTGACTGAACCTCGGACCCGGCGCACACCGCAGGTCGTCAAGGCCCTACCCTCGGTCTCGAAGCGGCGGGGCCCGGAGGTGGCGACATGTCGTGCACGGCCGGGAGTAGGACCGCACGCTGATCTCCCGATACCGAATACGGAAGAACATGGCCACGGATACCGTCACCGCCGGCGCGAGAGCCCGGATCCCGGAGCGCACGCTGCGGAAGGATCGCTGGTGGGTCGCCCCTGGCGTTACCGCCGTCGTGCTTCTGGCGTTCGCTGTCTATGCCACCTGGCGCGCGTTCATGAACAAGTACTACGTCGCCGGCCAGTACATCTCCCCGCTCTACTCACCCTGCCTCGCGGCCAACTGCGTCGAGGGCTCCGGCGGAGTGACCCTGGTCGGCGAGTGGTGGAAGCTCTCGCCCGCGCTGCTGATCCTGCCGTTCCCGCTGACGTTCCGGGCCACGTGCTACTACTACCGCAAGGCGTACTACCGGTCGTTCTGGCTATCGCCCCCAGGCTGCGCGGTGGCCGAGCCGCACTCGAAGTACACCGGCGAGACCAGGTTCCCGCTGATCCTGCAGAACGTGCACCGCTACTTCTTCTGGATCCTGTTGCTGTTCAACCTCATTCTGACCATCGACGCGGTGGTCGCCTTTCGCAACCCGGAGGGCGAGTGGGGGCACATGGGTCTCGGCACCGTGGTCCTCCTGGTCAACGCGGCCCTGTTGTGGGGTTACTCGCTGTCCTGCCATTCCTGTCGGCATGCGGTCGGTGGCCGGCTCAACCACTTCTCCAAGCACCCGGTGCGCTACTGGATGTGGACTCAGGTGTCCAAGCTCAACGGGCGGCACTTGGTGTGGGCCTGGGCGTCGTTGTTCTCGGTGGCGCTGGCCGATCTCTACGTGTTCCTGGTCGCCAACGGGACCATCACCGACCCGATGTTCTTCTAGATCACGAGGTAGCAGAGCGCGATGAGCGAGTCGGCAACAACCGAGGTGGAGCGGCATCAGTACGACGTCCTCGTGATGGGCGCCGGCGGAGCGGGACTGCGCGCCGCGATCGCCGCCCACGAGGAGGGTGCCCGGACCGCGATCATCTGCAAGTCGCTGCTCGGCAAGGCACACACCGTGATGGCCGAGGGCGGGATCGCCGCTGCCATGGGCAACGTCTACCCAGACGACAACTGGCAGGTGCATTTCCGCGACACCATGCGCGGCGGCAAGATGCTCAACAACTGGCGGATGGCGCAATTGCACGCGCAGGAGGCTCCGGCCCGGGTCTGGGAACTCGAGGAATGGGGCGCGCTTTTCGACCGAACCCGGGACGGTCTCATCTCGCAGCGAGACTTCGGCGGCCACCGCTATGCCCGGCTCGCGCACGTGGGCGACCGGACCGGCTTGGAGATGATCAGGACGTTGCAGCAGCGCGCGGTCGCGCTCGGCATCGACGTGTTCATGGAGTGCACGATCACCAAGCTGCTGGTCGACCGCGTCGAGAACGGCCCGCGGATGGCCGGCGTGTTCGGCTACTGGCGGGACACCGGCCGGTTCGTCGCGTTCGAAGCACCCGCGGTGGTCCTCGCCACCGGCGGTATCGGCAAGTCCTACAAGGTCACCTCGAACTCCTGGGAGTACACCGGAGACGGACACGCGCTCGCGCTC
>DATFRM010000421.1:0-8746 GCA_035263265.1 Actinomycetes bacterium | reverse complement strand
GGTGGCGTCCCGGCTCTGGATGGACAGGTCGAAGTAGCGCAGGTCGATGTCGAGATACGGCCGGATCAGCTGGTCCTTGATGAAGGCCCAGATGATCCGGGTCATCTCGTCGCCGTCGAGCTCGACGACCGGACCGACTACCTTGATCTTGCTCATTCACTAGCTCCCAAGAACTTCTCGATCATTACTGGCGCTGTGCGCAGTTGATCACCCAGATTGCCCGGATTGTCCGCACCAAACGCCGGTAATGATCGCGACGTGGGTCCGGACCTTGACCGTCACAGCGACTGGACGTCGGCCTGCTTGGCCCGGACCGCCTCGGCGGCCTCGAGCAGGCCGGCACGCTCGGAGTCGGTGAGCGCGGTCTCGACCACCCGGCGCACGCCCTCCCGGCCGATCTCCGCCTCGACCCCGAGGTACACCCCGGCGATGCCGTACTCGCCGTCGACCCACGCGCATACCGGAAGCACCGTGCCGGAGTCCTCGGCCACCGCGCGCGCCATCCGGGCCGCCGCGGCCGACGGCGCGTAGTACGCCGACCCGGTCTTGAGCAGGCCGACGATCTCGGCCCCGCCGTTGCGGGTCCGGGTCACCAACTCCTCGACCTCGGTGGCGGACAGCAGGTCGGTCAGCGGCTTGCCGTCAACCGTGCAGCGGCTGGGTACCGGCACCATCGTGTCGCCGTGCGAGCCGAGCGTGAGGGTCCGCACCGAAGCGATCGGCACTCCTGCCTTCTCGGCGACGAAGTGGCTGAACCGCGCGGTGTCCAGCATCCCGGCCTGGCCCAGAACCCGGTTCTTCGGGAACCCGGTCGCCAGTTGAGTGAGCGCGGTCATCTCGTCCAGCGGGTTGGAGACTACGATGATCACCGCACCCGGCGCGTGCTTCGCAACGTTCTCCGATACCTGTCGGACGATCTTTGCGTTGACCTCGATGAGGTCCATCCGGCTCATGCCCGGCTTGCGCGGCAGGCCAGCAGTGATCACTACGATGTCCGAGTCGGCGATCACCTCGTAGCCCTCGCCGGCAGTCCCGGTGGTCTTACCGGTGACCCGGGTCTCGTACCCCTCGATCGGCCTCGACTGGTTCATGTCGAGGGCCAAGCCCTCCGGCTTGCCCTCGATGATGTCGGTCAGCACGACCTCTTCGAAGATGTCGTACTCGGCCAGCCGCTGTGCGGTCGTCGACCCGTAAAAACCGGCTCCGACGACGGTGACCTTGCCGTTGCGCGCCATGGGCGGATGCTCCAGATGTCTTGATACCGAGATACTGGGATGGACCTTAGCCCAACCTCCGGCCCGGGTTGTCACGAGGGCGGAGGGACGACCAATGCCAGCACCATAAGCCCCCCGCCGAGGCCGCCGAGCGCGATCACGTCAACCAGCCGGCTGCGGACCGCCAGCAGCCCGGCCTGCCGGGCCGGAAGCACCAGCCGTAGCCCGGTCGCGAGCAGCACCGACGCGGCCAGCAGCACCGAGCCGCGGCGGAAGTGGTTGGCGGCGACGACGATCAGCGAGATCGTCACGCAGCTCAGCACCAGGGCGATCGGCCACTCCCGCCACCGGCGCTCGACCCGGACCGGCTGCACGATGGGCCCCGGCACCATGGCATCCACGGGCGCGGACGCTAGCGGAGCCGTCGGGGACGATGGCGGGTCCGTGGGGGACGGTGGCGGGTCCGTGGGGGACGGTGGCAGAGCCGGTGACACCGTTACCTGCGCAGCAGGCGGCGTGGGAGCAGGCGGCGCGACGGCAGGCGGTATGGGAGCAGGCGGCGTAGCGGCAGACGGCGGCGTGGCAGGCGCCGGCGGATCCACTGGCGGCTTGCGGTGCCGGCCACCCGTCCGGCGGGACGCCGGGGTCTGTTCGGGCTCAGTTGGCGTGACCACCGGCGCGCTCAACGCTCCTCGATCGGCACCCACTTCTGATCACGCTCACCGATGTACTCGCTGTCCGGCCGGATCAGCCGGTTGTCGAGATGCTGCTCGATGACGTGTGCGGTCCAGCCGCTCATCCGGGAGACGGCGAAGACCGGCGTGAACAGATCGATTGGGATGCCCAGGTAGTAGTAGACGCTGGCGGCGAAGAAGTCGACGTTGGGGTACAAGCCCTTGACGTCAAGAACGACCTGCTCCATCCGCCGGGACATCTCGTAGTAGGTGGGGTCGCCGGCCATCCCGGCGAGCTCCTCGGACATCCGGCGCAGGTGGGTCGCCCGCGGGTCCTCGGTCTTGTACACCCGGTGCCCGAACCCCATCAGCTTGCCGTGCGCATCCAGCGTTTTCCGCACAAACGGTTCGACCCCGTCGACACCGCCCTCGATCGACTGCAGCGTCTTCATCACCGCTTCGTTCGCTCCGCCGTGCAAGGGGCCGCGCAGCGCGCCCATCGCGGCGGTGATGGCGGAGTGCATGTCGGACAGCGTGGCGGCGACGACCCGCGCGGTGAACGTCGACGCGTTCATGGTGTGATCGGCGTGCAGCACCAGGCACTCGTCGAACATCTCGGCGGCTCGGGCGTTGGGCCGCCGGCCGGTGATCTGCAGCAGGAAGTTACCGGCGATGCCGAGGTCGTCGACCGGGTCGGGCAGCGTCGCACCGGTACGGGCGGCGTGGTAGGTCGCGACCAGCAGCGGCATCTGCGCGACCAGGCGGATCGCCTTGCGCTGGTTGGCCTCGGCGCCGGAGTCGGCCGCGTCCGGATCGTCTACGGACAGCGCGGAGACCAGCGTGCGCAACGCTTCCATCGGGCTGCCGGACTGGATTACGTACGGCAGCACCGCCTGGGCGCTGGCCCCGATCGTGCGCGCCTGGGCAAGCTCGGTGACCAGTGCGTCGAGCTCGGTGCGGGTAGGCAGGCTCCCCCGGACCAGCAGGTGGACGGTCTCCTCGAAGCTGGTCCGCCCGGCCAGATCGTGGATGTCGTAGCCGCGGTAGTACAGCCGCCCGGCCACTCCGTCCACATCGGACAGCGCGGTCGAGGCGGCGACCACATCGGCAAGCCCGCGGGCCGGCTTGTCGGCCATGCGATCCTCCTCGAACTAGGACTCGGGGTCGGGACCGGGCGTCCCTAGCGCGCAGCCGGATCGCTGTCGATTCCGGCCGCTCGTTCGGCGGCTTCGACCACGTTAAGTAGCAGCATTGCCCGGGTCATCGGTCCTACGCCACCCGGCACCGGAGACAACCAGCCGGCCACGTCGCGCACCTCGGGTGCGACGTCGCCGATCAGCCCGTCCGGGGATCGGGTAAGACCGACATCGACCACGACCGCACCGGGCTTGATCATGTCAGCGGTCACAATCCCGGGCACGCCGGTCGCGACAACGACAATATCGGCCTGTCTGGTGTGGGACGGAATGTCCTTGGTGCCGGTATGGCAGAGCGTGACGGTCGAGTTCTCGGACCGGCGGGTCAGCAGCAGACCGAGCGGGCGGCCGACAGTAATCCCGCGGCCGAGTATGCATACCGTCGCACCGGCCGGCTCGATGCCGTACCGGCGCAACAGTGTGACGATTCCGCGCGGCGTGCCCGGCAACGGGGCCGGCTCGTACAGCACCAGCCGGCCCAGGTTGATCGGATGCAGCCCGTCGGCGTCCTTGCTCGGATCAATCAGCTCCAGCACGGCCGTCTCGCTGATCTGGCCGGGTAGCGGGAGTTGGACGATGAACCCGGTACAGCGCGGGTCTTCGTTGAGCGCCCGGACCGCGGCCTCGACCTCCGCCTGGGTGGCCTCGGCCGGTAGGTCGTAGCGGAGGCTGGTAATCCCGACCGCGGCACAGTCACGGTGCTTGCCGGCCACGTAAGCCACGCTGCCCGGATCGTCCCCGACGAGCACCGTGCCCAAGCCTGGGGTCAGGCCACGCTCGGCGAGCCTGGCGACGCGCACCTTGAGGTTGGCTCGGATTTCGGCCGCGGTGGCCTTGCCATCGAGGATTTCCGCACTCACAAAGCCTCAGTCTCCCATACCGCCGGTCCCGGTCAGCTCGCATTTCGGCCGGCACCATGATCATGAAACTCGGCCGGCGCCGGCTCCTAGATGTCGACGATGGCGCCGTACGAAGTGGCCAGTTGCACCGCCTGGGCCAGGTCGAGCCGAACGCCGGTCAGATCCCAGTTCCGCAGATCCACCGCCTCGACGCTCGCCCCGCGCAAGTCGAGCCCGGGCGTCACGGCCTCCTCGAACCGCGCGTAGTCGAGATCGCAGCCGCGCAGCCCGGTTCCGCGCAGATCGGCGATGGACAGATCGGCCCCGTGCAGCCGGACTCCGGACAGGTCGAGTCCGGACAGGTCCTGGTTCCGCAGCGAGACGTACGACCAGTCGCCGCCTTCGACCCGCAGCGGCTTGAGCACGCACGGACCCTCGAACACCGAGCCGACCAACTTGCAGCCCGCCAGGCGAGCGCCGAACAGCGAGGTGCGCAGGAATCGGCAGCGTAGGAATGCGGAGGCGACGTGATCGGACGCGTTCAGGCGCACCCCGGAGAAGTCACACTCCTCGAACACCACCTGCTCGGTAGCGAGCTCGAGCAGGTCTGCGTCGCCGAACGCGCACCGCTCGAACCGGTGCCCGACCAGGTACTTACCCGACCAATCCACACCGCGGTAGTCGCCCTCACGGTAGATGTCGGCCATTAGTGCGCGAAGTGCCGGACGCCGGTGAGGTACATGGTCATCCCGGCCTGCTCGGCGGCGGCGATCACCTCCGAGTCGCGAACCGACCCACCCGGTTGGACCACGGCCGAGACACCGGCCTCGGCGAGGATCGCCAGCCCATCGGGGAAGGGGAAGAACGCATCCGAGGCGGCAACCGCACCGGCCGCCCGGTCGCCGGCCCTGCCCACTGCGAGCCGGGCCGCATCCACTCGGTTGACCTGGCCCATCCCGATCCCGACCGTTGCCCGGCCGGAGGCCAGCACGATCGCGTTGGACTTGACCGCTCGCGCGGCCCGCCAGCCGAAGGCCAGATCGGCCAGCCGCTCCGGTTCGGCGGCCGAGCCGGCCGCCAGCTGCCACGAGGCCGGGTCATCGCCGGTTGCGTCGATCCGGTCCACGGTCTGCATCAGCATCCCGCCGTCGATCTTCCGGTAGTCGATTCGGCCGGTTGGACCGCCCGAGGTACAGCGCAGCAGCCTGATGTTCTTCTTCGCGGTCAGCGCGGCCAACGCGGCCGGCTCGTAGTCGGGCGCGCATACCACCTCGGTGAAGACCTCGGCGACCTGCTCGGCCATCGCCGCGGTAACCGTACGATTGGCCACGATCACCCCGCCGAACGCGCTGACCGGATCGCAGGCGTGCGCCTTTCGGTGCGCGGCGGCGATGTCCGGGCCGACCGCGATCCCGCACGGGTTCGCATGCTTGATGATGGCCACGCACGGTTCGCCGAAGTCGTGCGCCGCGCGCCAGGCCGCATCGGTGTCGACGTAGTTGTTGTACGACATCTGCTTGCCGTGCAGCTGGTCGGCGCCGGCCAGGCCGGGTAGGCCGGTCGGTCCGATCACCTGGCCGGCATCGACGTACAGCGCCGCCTGCTGGTGCGGGTTCTCGCCGTAGCGCAACACGGCGGCGCGGGACAGCGCCAGGCCGGCGAATGCGGGCCAGCCGTCGGCGTCCGGCGCGAGCGTGCTGTTCATCCAGTCCGCGACGGTCAGGTCGTACGCGGCGACGTGCGCGAACGCGGCCGCGGCCAGGGCGGCCCGCGCCGCCCGCTGATACCCCCCGGCCTCGACCGCGGCCAGCAACCCCGGATAGGCGGCCGGATCGACGACAACCGCGACCGAGCCGTGGTTCTTGGCCGCCGCCCGCACCATGGCCGGGCCGCCGATGTCGATCTGCTCGACACACTCCGCGGGGGTCCCGCCCCCAGCGACCGTCGCCGCGAACGGATACAGGTTGGACACCAGCAGGTCGAACGGCTCGATACCGAGCTCGGCCAGGGCGTTGACGTGCGCCGGATTGGCGCGGTCCGCGAGCAGCCCGGCGTGCACGGCTGGGTGCAGCGTCTTCACCCGCCCGTCCAAGGACTCCGGGAACCCGGTCACGTCCTCGACCAGCGTCACCGGAAGGCCGGCTGCCTTGATGGTGGCGGCCGTGGAGCCGGTCGAGACCAGCTGCACGCCGGCCGCGGCCAGCCCGGCCGCGAGCTCGGCCAGCCCGGTCTTGTCGTACACGCTCAACAGCGCCCGCCGGATGGGCTGCCTATCGCTCATGTACCGACACCTTCCTGCCGACCACACTCCAGCCCGTCCGGGCCAACCGGCCGACCGTGTCGACGAGCAGCCCGCGCTCGACCGACTTGATCCGCTCGTGCAGCTCGGCCTCGTCGTCACCGTCCAGTACCGGCACCGCGGCTTGGGCGATGACCGGGCCGGCGTCCACTCCCGAGTCGACCAGATGCACGGTAACTCCGGTGATCTTCACGCCGTAGTCGAGCGCGTCCCGGACCGCGTGCATGCCGGGGAACGCGGGCTGCAGGGACGGATGGGTGTTGATGGTCCGGTCGCCGAACTGTGCCAGAAACGCCGGGCCGACGATCTTCATGAATCCGGCCAGCACCACCAGATCCGGGTCGAACTCGGCCACCTCTGCAGCCAGCGCCCGGTCCCATGCCGCGCGGTCGGAATGGTCCTCGGTACGAACGACGAAGGCCGGCACGCCGGCCTCGGTGGCGCGGTCGAGCGCTGGGATGCCCGACCGGTCCGCGCCAACCGCGACCACGCTCGCCGGGTAGTCGGGGTCCGCCGCGGCCGCGAGCAAGGCGGCCAGGTTCGAGCCGGTGCCCGAGACCAGCACGACCACGCGTGCCGGAACCGAGGGTGGCGGACCCACGGACACGTCGACTCCCTTGCCGCAATCGTGGAGCAACGATCGCGGACACCTTAGCGATCCTGGGTAAACCCCAGACCCCGCGGTGACCGCATTGGCCTTGACCCCGCCAGCCGACGCCGCCAGGATGAGCCCGCCCGACTCAGATCAACACGAACGGGGTGGCCCCGAGTGCAACCGGCATTCTCGGCATATCAGCAGGTCAGCGGTGCCGTACGGCGTGCTGCCGCAGAGCGGATGAGCCGGGTTTGGCGGGAGGGAACCGAAGCGGTCCTGATCCGGGCCACGGTCTTGTTCGCACTTGGCGCGGTCGCCGCCCGGTTGCATGCGGTGCACGATCCGGGCGTGGTCTGCCCGTTGCGCCTGCTCACCGGGATCCCGTGCCCGTTCTGCGGTTCCACGTCCGCGGTCATGGACTTGGGCTCCGGCGACCTGGACGCGGCGGTCCGGGTCCAGCCGATGACGGTGCTCGCGGCCGGAGTGCTGGTCACCACACCGACCGGCTGGTACCGCAGGTGGGCCTATCTGAGCCACCGATATCGGGGTGCGCTGCTACTCAGCGCGGTCGCCATGTCCTGGATCTATCAGATGGTCCGACTCGGTGTTATCGGATAAATAACTCATTCCGGGCGCCATGTCCGGGCAACTCAGGAGGAACTGTGTCCTATCCGAGCGATCCGGCCTTCTCCCACGCCCCGACCCCGCCGCCCTATGGTGGCCCGCCACCCGGCATCCAACTGGCGCACTGGGGCCTACGGGTGGTCGCCACCCTCATAGACGTCATCCCGGCGTGGGTCGTCGTGACGATCGGCATCATCCTCGACGGCCCAAGGACAAACGCGGACGGCACGACGTCAGGCATGGGCGGCGTCTATGTCACGTGCCTCCTGCTCGGCACCGCCTGGGTGCTCTACATGTCCTACCTGACCGGAAGTCGTGGACAGTCGATCGGCAAGCGGGTCATCAACATCAAGGTGGTCAAGGAGATCGACGGCCAGGTCATTGGTGGCGGGCTCGGCATCGCCAGGTACTTCATCCACATCGTGGACTTGCTGCCGTGTGGGCTCGGCTACCTGTGGCCGCTGTGGGATTCCAAGAGGCAGACGTTCACCGACAAGATCATGGGAACCTTGGCCATCAAGGTCTGAGCGCCCCCGGATCTGGGCCATGGTTGATCACACGGCCGACCAGCTGAGAGCTTGTCGGCCGGAAAGCGCCTGCTCGGCGGTGATCGACGAGTAACTTGTCCGGCACCGGAGATAACGCCGGATCTTCGCTGGTCCAGCCCGGGCCGCAGCGCACTGGAACCGCAAAGGCCGAGGAGGTCGCCCGTGTCGACGCCGACCGGATCGGAACCACCGTCTGACGATTTCTGGGCCAAGCGACCAGAACCGGCGGCACCACCGGAGCAGCCCAGCGGCACCGCGCCCGGCCAGCCCAGCCAGTCCGGCCCCCCGCAAGGCCAGCCCGGCCAGCCATATCCGGGCCAGCCACATCCGGGCCAGCCGGGTCCGCCGGGCTCGGGGTATCCGCAGCCGGGCGGCGTCGGCTACCCCACGCCGGGAGGACCGCCATCCGGCTGGGTCCAGACGATGCCCCGCAACGGTCTCGGTATTGCCGCGCTGGTGCTCGGCATCCTGGCGATCCCTGCCGCGTTCACCGGCGTGGGCGGCGTCATCTTGGGTGTGGTCGGCCTAATCCTCGGCATCGTCGCGATCAACCGGGCCAGGCGTGGTGAGGCGACCAACCGAGGGGTGGCGGTCGCCGGAACCGTACTGTCCGTCATCGGGCTGCTGCTCGGGATTCTGGTGACCGTGCTCTGGGCGGTCTTCATCAACAAATACTGGGAGTGTCTGGACCCGGACAACCCAATGACCCGGACCGAACGGCAGGCCTGCTTCGACCGCATCGAACAGGGCGGCTAGC
>DATFRM010000420.1:0-10415 GCA_035263265.1 Actinomycetes bacterium | reverse complement strand
CCCTTGACTGCCGTCACGAACGGGCAATACTGACGGCACGAGCGGATCGGTGACCTGAGGGGGCTCGGATGCAACTGTCGCCCTCGGAGCATCTCGACTCGTTCACCCGGGACCATCTGCCGCAGCAGCAGCACTGGCCCGAGCTGGTCTTTGATCTACCGGAGCTGGCGTACCCGGACCAGCTGAACTGCGCCGAGGAGCTACTCGAGGCCACAATTGCCCGGCACGGACCGGACCGGCCGTGCCTGCGCGCCGGCGACGGCTCGGTCTGGACCTACGAGCAGCTGCGCGACACCGCAAACCGGATCGCCCGCGTGCTCACCGAGGATCTCGGCCTAGTGCCGGGTAACCGGGTGTTGCTGCGCGGGCCGAACAACCCGATGCTGGTCGCCACCTGGTTCGGCGTGCTGCGAGCCGGCGGCGTCGTGGTTACCACGATGGCCTTGCTGCGGGCCGGCGAACTGCGCACGATCGCCGAGATCTGCCGGCCGAGTATCGCGCTGTGCGACACGAGATTCACCGACGATCTGGTGAAGGCGGAGATCGATGGCCTCGAAATCACCACGTACGGCGGCTCGGGTACGGACGACCTGACCCAGCGGATGGCCGGCAAACCGAGCGACTTCGATGTGGTGCCGACCGCGGCTGACGATGTGGCACTGCTGGCATTCACCTCCGGGACCACCGGCCGGCCAAAGGCGACCATGCACTTCCACCGGGATGTGCTCACGATCGCCGACACGTTCTCCGCGCACGTCCTCAAACCGCGCCCCGATGACGTGTTCGCCGGGAGCCCGCCGTTGGCGTTTACGTTCGGCCTGGGCGGCCTGGTCATCTTCCCGCTGCGGGCCGGGGCGTCCACGCTGCTGCTGGAGAAGGCGGCGCCGCCGGATCTGTTCGGCGCGGTTGCAGCGCACGGCGTGACCGTGCTGTTCACCTCGCCGATCGCGTATCGCGCGTCGCTCGGATTGCTAACCGAGCTCGACCTGTCATCGTTGCGCCGGTGCGTATCGGCGGGTGAGGCGATGCCGAAGACCACGTGGGAGGCCTTCTACGCCGCCTCCGGCGTGAAGATCATCGACGGCATCGGCTCGACCGAACTGCTGCACATCTTCATCGGCTCGGCCGACGACGAGATCCGGCCCGGATCCACCGGCCGGCCGGTCCCTGGCTACCGCGCGAGGATCGTCGACGACTGGGGCGCGCCCGTGCCGGACGGAGAGCTCGGCCGGTTGGCGGTGATCGGGCCGACCGGTTGCCGCTACCTGGCCGACGATCGGCAGCAGGTGTACGTCGTCGACGGCTGGAACCTCACCGGCGACACCTATCTGCGGGACTCCGATGGCTACTTCTGGTACCAGGCCAGATCCGACGACATGATCATCTCGGCCGGGTACAACATCGCCGGTCCGGAGGTGGAGGAGGCGCTGCTGCACCACCCTGACGTGCTCGAGTGCGGCGTGATCGGGGTGCCGGACGCCGAGCGGGGGACGGCAGTGGTGACGGCGTACGTGGTGCTTCGGGCCGGCGTGGCGGCCTCGGCGGAGACGGTTGCCGTACTTCAGGAGCACGTGAAGGCTGAGATAGCGCCGTACAAGTACCCCCGCGTGATCGAGTTCCGGGATGCGCTGCCCCGCACGAATACCGGCAAGCTGCAGCGGTTCCGGCTCCGCGAGGAGGCGGCTGTTGATAGCTCGGGTGCTGCGGCAGGCGCCTAGGCAGGGCTCGGGGAGCGACCGCCGCGGCCGCTCCCCGATGTTGTAGATGGTTGGTGAGGCTATGGAGCGACTACCAGCCGATCGGCGTAGATGTTCTCGTTGCGGTTGCCGATGTTGTTCGTCGGTGTGGCCCCCGGTGACAGATCACACTGCCCGGGTGGGACGTCGCGGTTGTCGGCCCACGCCACATGCACGATGTGGTTGGTGCCGTTCCAGCGGGCGTCCAGTTCGATGTAGTCGCCATGGAACGCCGACGTGCCACCGCCGAACATCTGGCAGTTGCCGTTGTGCGAGACGTCGCTGACCCGCTCCTCGTGGCTGAAGGTCGGGTAGCTGACGCCGTCGCAGTTCGTGCACGCGTAGTACACGTCGAGCGCCTCGTTGTCCGGCGTCGTGCTGTTCCGGAAGTCGTACCAGGCGACGTGCAGCGCGTGGTTAGAGACCTCGATCGTCGGGAAGATCTGGTGCCGGTTGCCCGGGTCGGTGTTGACCTGCACCGGAGCGCCCCAGGTGGCACCGCGGTCGGTCGACCGCTGCACGTAGATGTCGTAGTCGCCCACGAGGCTCTGGTACGCCGCGTAGACGATGTCCGAGTTCGTGCTGTCGACTGCTAGGAACGCGAACGTCGGGGTGCGGAATGCGACGCCGGGAGCCTGCCCGGCCACCAACGAGCCGGCGGCTACCGGCTGGCTCCAGTGCCGGCCGCAGTCGGTCGAGCGAACGACGCTGATCGTACTGTTCGCGTCCGATCCACCCGGTGATGTCCGATACCCGACGTAGATCGTCCCGTCCGGCCCGACGGCTACGTCGGCGCCCTCGTTGCTGCGGGTGCCGTCCTGGCTGCCGGTGGACAGTGCCCGTGGCTGGGAGAACGTCGCCCCGCCGTCAGTGGACCGGCTGAACACGATCGGGCTGCTGCCGCCGACGCCGTGGAACGGTGTGTGGGCAACGTAGACGTTGCCGGCACACGGGCTGGCTGCCGGCGAGTTGACGTCGATCTCCATCCAGCTCTTGTCGACGAACGTGCCCGCGATGCCGAACGGTTGGTGCGGCGGGACCGCGAAGCCGACGGAACCGCGGTCAACGATCGTGGTACCGGCGTAGGTGAAGTGCGGCGGCTGTCCGGCGCTGCTGGTCGTGCTCGCGGTCGCCGCGGTGCCTGGCGTGAAGTTGTACTTGGCCACGTACACGACCGTGTCGACCGGGCGCTCACCTTGGTCGAAGTTGCGGTTGAAGGCGATCCCGGCGACGTAGAGGTTGCCGGCTCCGTCGAAGCGGATCGACGGGTCACCCGAGCCGTCCAATCCAAGCAGTGGCGAGGCTTGGCCTGCCGGCGAGGTGTCGGTCGGGAAGCCTGGCACCATTGTGTTGTAGCCGTGCGGGAACGGCGGGGCGCCAAACCAGCTGGTGCCGCCGTCGAACGACAGGTACACCGGCATCCACACGTCCGCGGTGTGCGGAACCATCCGGTAGTCGTTCGCCGACATCGCCACGATGTCGCCGACCGCGCCGGTCACCGGTGAGGCGACCGGGCTGATCGAAACCGTAGTCTCGTTCGATTGCCGGTTCTGGGCGTCCTTGCTTGGCGTTACGTTCGCGATCCCACCGTCGACGTTGTTGTTGTCGTCGGTCACCTTGACATCAGTGCCGTCGGTCACATGACCGGCTATTGCGGTGGGTCCGATGCCGAGGACCAGGCCTGCGAGAGCGAGCCCGGATAACCCGGCACGAATCGGTGCACGCATGGGTGCCTCCATCCTGCGGCCTCGCCTCTGCAAGCTAGTGGCGTTGCCGTGGGCTGGCGACCCCCAGTCGCCGGACCGCGGGTTACAACGGCATGAACCGGCCACCGTTGACGTCGAGTACCACTCCGGTGATGTAACCGGCCGCCTCGCTGGTCAGGAACAGGATCGGCTCGACGATCTCGGCCAGTTCCGGCATCCGGCGCAGCGGAATCGCGTCGACGACCTCGCGCTGCTCGGCCGGGTCCATCGAGGCGAAGATCCCACGTAGCCGCTCGGTCAGGACGAGGCCGGGCGCGATCGCGTTCACCCGTACCCGGTCCGGCCCGACCTCCCTGGCCAGTCGCTTGGTCAGTCCGACGATGGCCGCCTTGGCCGTCGCGTACGGCACGCCGGTGACCGGTGACGGCTGCCGGCCGCCGATCGATGAGGTGTTCACGATCGCTCCGCCGCCGGCCTCGACCAGGTACGGCATCGCTGCTTGGCAGCACAGGAACGTGCCCTTCACGTTCACGTCGAGCACGGTGTCGAGGTGCGCCGGCGAGATCTCACCGAGGTCGCGCGGCGTGCCGAGCGAACCGCCGGCCAGGTTGACCAGCACGTGCGGCCCGCCGAGCCGACCGTTGACCGCGGCCATCAGCTCGTTGACCGCTACCGAATCGCGGACGTCTACCGTCCAGCCCATGATCAGGGCCGGGTCACTGGCCTGCTGGAGTTCGCCGACGGTTGCGGCCACTGCCTCGTCGTCCACATCCACCACGGTGACCGCGGCGCCCTCGGCTGCGAACGCGGCGCATACCGCCCGCCCGATGCCGCCGGCGCCGCCGGTCACGACAGCAGTCCGCCCGGCGAACCGGCCTGCGTGCGAGGTCATCCCACGCAGGCTAGTCGCGCGCGCAGACCGCTAGTGCACGATGCTGCCGCCGAACTGGGTCAGCACGACCTCATCGGTCGAGCCATCGGCCGCGGTCAATATCGTGCTGGGTGTGAGCCCCGAGCTGGTCCCACGAAACACCGTGGCGGTCCCGAACGGCGCATCGAACGCGTCCTCCCATTGATCGCCGATGACCGCATCCATCCGGTGGTCGCCGTCGAGATCCAGCAGCGAGACGACGTCGGCGAACTCGTCGCGGGTTTCCGCCGTGCCGGGTACGCCGGGCGTGTTCTGATCGAAGTACTGGCTGCCCGACGCGGTAAGTCCGGAGCTGGAGCCCTTGAGCAGGATGAACGCACCGACGTTGACTCGGTGGTACTTGTTCTCGCCCGGAATCCCGATCACCACATCGGCCCGGCCGTCCCCGGTCAGGTCGCCGACCGCGAGGCTGGCCCCGAACCCGTCGCCTTCCTCTGCCACCTCGGGCACGCCTGAGCTGTTCTGGTGAAAGATCCGCCTTCCCGCTACGGACAGGCCGGTCGACCGGCCGACGATCGACACGATCGCGCCGCCGCTCGTGCTCGGGCCGATCGTGGAGGTCGGGAAGCCGACGATCACCTCGGCCCGACCATCCCCGTTGGTGTCCCCGGCCGCAACCACTGGCATGTCGCCGAGATTCACCGCCCCGCTGCCCAGCTGCTCGGCGGTCAGCTGGTCCGATCCCGTCGCGGTGATTCCGCTGGACGACCCGCGCAGCATGGTGACACCGCCGAAGAGGTCTTCCTTGCTGGCGATCAGCAGATCGGCCTTGCCGCCACCGGTGACATCACTTATGGCAACACTCACACCGAAGTAGTCGTCCCTTTCGGGCGCGCTGGGCACGCCGGCCGTGCTCTGGCTGAACTGCTTCGCCGAGCCGGTGGACAAGCCGGTCGGGCTGCCACGGAGAACGGTCACCGCGCCCGCTGTACGCACTGATCCGATGCTCTCTCTGGGCGCACCGATAGCCAGGTCGTCCCGGCCGTCGTGGTTGACGTCTCCGGTCGCCAGCGAGAATCCCCACCAGTCGCTGAGCTCGTTGCTGCCGGGAATCCCTGGTGTGTCCTGATGGATCTGGGTGCCGGTCGGGTCGAGACCGCTAGGCCCGCCTTCGAAGATCCATACACTGCCGGCGAACACCCGCCCACCGCCTGCTCTCGGAACGCTGTCGAACGGCCGGGCCATCGCCAGGTCGTCGAAGCCGTTGCCGTCGAAGTCGCCCGACACGAGCGGCGGAGGAGCACCGCCCCCAGCGTCGGGTGCGGCCGGTGCGAGCAGTTGGCTTGGCAACGCCGACGAGTAGTCGATGTACGCACCATCGATGGCTGGCGGCGCGACGACCACCCCTTCCAGGGCAACGCCGACGGCGAGGTCGTCCCGGCCGTCGCCATCGAAGTCGGTGTGCGCGGCCCGAAGTGCCGGTGACTCGACGAGCTGCTCGGAGGTAGGCGCTGTCAGCCCGGAGGTGGGTGTTGGCGGTCCGGAGGCGGAGGCTCCGGTGACGCCGAAGGCTGCTGTCAACGCTGCGGCGGAGACAGCCGCCACTAATCGAATGCTCATCCTGATCTCCCCGTGTAGTGATCGATAAGCACGATCCGGTCGGCATGGTAGTCGCCGACCGTTACCAATAGGGAAACGACCTCCTCGGCGGTTAGGTTGCTCGGATCGGGGCTCATAGAGCGCGATTGACGGTCGTCACATAAGCGCCATAGCCTGCGCCTGAGACCGAAAGGCGAGGTTTCGATGCGGATCGCGGTGATCGGGGGCGGACCGGGCGGGCTCTACTTCGCCGCGCTGACCAAGCAGCTCGATCCGCGCCACGAGATCGCCGTCTGGGAGCGGAACGCAGCAACCGATACGTTCGGCTTCGGCGTGGTGCTCTCCGACGAGACGCTTGGCGGTATCGCGCACGCGGACCCCGCGATCCACCGGGCGATGAGCGCCGAGTTCGCGCAGTGGGACGACATCGACGTGCACTACCGCGGTGAGGTCAGCACCTCCGGCGGGCACGGTTTCACCGCGATGAGCCGGGCCAGGCTGCTGGAGATCTTGCAGGAGCGGTGCCGGGAGCTCGGCATCGAGCTGAACTTCCGGACTGAAGCACCGGCCGCCGACCAGCTCAGTGCCGAGTGCGACCTGGTGGTTGCGGCCGATGGGGCCAACTCGGCAACCCGAGCGAAATACGCCGACACGTTCCGGCCCAGCGTCGAGTTGCGGCGCTGCCAGTACATGTGGCTGGGCACCGACCTGGTCTTCGACGCGTTCAAGTTCTACGTCGTTCAGACGCCGTACGGGGTCATGCAGATCCACGGTTACCCGTACGACGCCGCGATGAGCACGTTCATCGTCGAGATGCACGACTCGGTCTGGCGCGCGGCCGGCTTCGAGCGCTCGGCGGCTCGGACGTTCGCGCCGGGCGAATCCGACCTGGAGAGCATCGCGCGCTGCGCGGAGCTGTTTGCCGACATTCTCGGCGAGCACCGGCTGATCCCGAACAACTCGCGCTGGCTCCGGTTCCCGACCGTTCGGAACCAGACCTGGCGGCACGGCAACGTCGTGCTGGTCGGCGACGCGGCGCATACAGCGCACTTCTCGATCGGGTCCGGCACCAAGCTGGCGATGGAGGACGCGCTCGCGCTGGCCGCCTTGCTCCACGAGCAGCCCACGGTCGAGGACGCGCTCGACGCGTACGAGACCGAGCGCCGGCCGGTCGTGCTGTCCACCCAACGGGCCGCCCAGGCCAGCCTCGAATGGTTCGAGAACCTGGGCCAGTACACCCACCAGGACCCGCTGCCGTTCGCGTTCAACATCCTGACCCGCAGCCGCCGGGTCACCTACGACAACCTCCGGCTGCGGGATCCGGAGTTCGTGGCCAGGGTGGACCGGGCGTTCGCCGATGCCGCAGGTCTGCCGGAGGCCCGGCCGCCGATGTTCCAGCCGTTCCGGATGCGGTCGCTGGAGCTGCACAACCGGGTCGTGGTGTCGGCGATGGACATGTACAGCGCCAGCGATGGTGAGCCCACCGACTTCCACCTGGTGCACTTGGGCAGCAAGGCGCTCGGTGGGGCCGGCCTGGTGATGACCGAGATGGTGTGCGTAAGCGCGGACGGGCGGATCACGCCCGGCTGCACCGGCATGTACGCCCCGGCCCACGAGCCGGCTTGGCGGCGGATCGTCGAGTTCGTCCGCGAGTCGTCGGCCGCCAAGATCGGCATCCAGCTCGGCCACTCGGGCCGCAAGGGCTCGACCAGGCTCATGTGGGAAGGCATGGATCTGCCGCTCGACGAGGCGAACTGGGAAGTGGCCGGCCCGTCCGCGCTTGCGTATCAGTCGGGGGTGAACCAGGTGCCGCGCGAGCTGACCGTGGCGGAGATGGCCGCGATCCTCGACCATTTCGTCGCCGCGACCGAGGCCGCTGCCCGGGCCGGCTTCGACTTGCTCGAGTTGCATTGCGCGCACGGGTACCTGCTGTCCAGCTTCGTCACGCCGCTGAGCAACCAGCGGACCGACCACTACGGCGGCTCACTGGCCAACCGGTTGCGCTACCCGCTCGAGGTGTTCGACGCGGTTCGTTCGGCGTGGCCGGCGGAGCGGCCGATGACGGTACGCATCTCGGCGACCGACTGGGTCGAGGGCGGCATCGACGGCGACGACGCGGTAGTGATCGCGCGCGCGTTCGCCGAGCACGGCGCCGATGCGATCGACGTGTCGACCGGCCAGACCTCGCCGGAGGCTCAGCCCGCGTACGGCCGCTCCTACCAAACACCATTCGCTGACCGGATCCGCAACGAGGTCGGGATCGCGACGATCGCGGTCGGGGCGATCTCCTCGTACGACGACGTGAACTCGATCCTGCTGGCCGGCCGGGCCGACTTGTGCGCACTCGGCCGGACCCATCTCTACGATCCGGCCTGGAGCCTGCATGCCGCGGTCGCGCAGGACTACACCGGGCCGGGCGCACCGTGGCCGATCCAGTTCGCGTTGGGCAACCGCAAGCCGCAGACCGGCCGCACCGACGGACCACGGCCGCGGCTAGAGCTGATCAGGGAGGGCCCAACCGGGACCCGGCACGCCCGTTGGCGTCCCAACCGTTAGTGCTTGCGGTTCGGGGGCGGCCGCCGGTGGCCGCGCCCGGTGCGGTTCCGCCCGTAGCGGTACATAGGGGAGCGCCCTAGACTCCGCGGCGTGTCGGGATCGGTGATGACCCGGTCGGCAAATGACCCGGACCTGGTGCTTCGCTATGGCGACGGCCCGGAGCAGATCATCGACGTACGGCTGCCTGCGGCGGCGCCGGATGCGAGCGGCACCGGGCCCGCGCCGACAGTGGTGATCCTGCATGGTGGGTTCTGGCGGGCGCCGTTCGATCGGATCCACACCAGGCCGATGGCGGACGGGCTGGCGGAGGCCGGCTTCGTGGCGGTGACGCCGGAATACCGGCGGACCGGTCAGGCGGGCGGCGGCTGGCCCGGCACGCTCGACGATGTCGGTGCGGCGCTGGATGCGCTGCCCTCGTTACTGGAGGCGGCCGCGCCCGGCCGAGCGAACCTGTCCCACATCGTGCTCACCGGGCACTCGGCCGGTGGTCAGCTGGCGCTGTGGGCGGCCAGCCGGCGGGCGGCCGGTGCGCTGCCGGTCAGCGGCGTGGTCGCGCTGGCACCGGTCGCCGACCTGATCACCGCGGACCGCACCGACCTCGACGACGACGCGGTCCGGCTGCTCCTCGGCGGATCTCATGACGCGGTACCCGACCGATATGCCGCCGCCGATCCGGTGCAGTTGGTGCCAATCGGCGTGCGGTTGATCGTCCTGCACGGCACCGCCGACCCTTGGGTACCGCTCGAGCAGAGCCAAGCATTCGCAGCCGCCGCCGCTGGCGCAGGCGACGACGTGGTACTGACCGAACTGCTCGGGCAGGATCACTACGCGCTCATCGACCCACTGTCACCGGCCTGGTCCCAGGTACTAGCCGCAATCTCATCGTTCCGTTGAGCCGCCATCGCGTCGGTTGCCGGAATCGCGGCTGAGCTGACGTGCCCGGGGACGATCTCGCCACGCCAGATTGGCACCGGCCGGCGCGGCAGGATCCGTCTCTCTTGGGTTCCGCCTGTTGTGCACAGGGCGGGGTTTGTCCACAGGGGTGTCGCGGTGGGGTGAGACTGTCGACCGGGGCCGGTAGGATTCGAACAGTTGTTCGACAGGCAGAGATGGTGCGGCGGTTCCGGACGGGGGAGGTGCCCGCAGATGATCGAACTGGCCACGGCCCCCCCGGGCCTCGAACTGGCCGCCGCGCTGGCCGACACGGATCCGGCCCGGCTGGATGGGTCCGGGTTGGTGGACGCGCTGGCCGGCTACGAACGCCTCGCGTCCTGGGCGGCCGCCGGGCAGGCCCGGATCCTGGCCGCGCTGGGCACCACCCTGGTGCACGACGATGAGGACTGGACTAGGGAGGAGGTCGCCGCCGCATTGCGGCTGTCCGGGCACACCGCACAACGGCGCATCGACACCGCCCGCGACCTGGGCACCCGGCTACCCGGCACGTTGCAGGCGCTCGCCGCCGGTGACCTGAGCTACCTGCAGGCGGTGGTGATCGCCGAGGCCACCCGTGACCTGACCGACGCCGCGGCCGCCCAGGTCGAGCAGCGGGTGCTGGCCCGGGCGGCCGCCCAAACCGTGGCCGAGCTGCGCCGAACCGTCTCCCGGGCCGTGCTCGCGGCCGACCCGGCCCGGGCCGAACACGCCCACCAGCGGGCGCTTGGTGAGCGCAGCGTGCAGTGCTGGCCCGCCCCGGACGGAATGGCCGAGATCCGCGCCCTGCTCGACGCCCCCGACGCCGCCCTGGTCATGTCCGCCGTCAACCACCTCGCCACCAAAACCGACGCGACCGACCCGCGCGGCATCGAGGCGCGCCGCGCCGACGCGCTCGTATCCGTCTTCGCAGGCGCACGGTCGGGTCAAGTACCCGCGGCGCAGGGACCCGCGGGGCACGGAACGTCTCCGGGAGAGCGGCGACCGGTGCGGGCGCAGATTCAGGTCACCGTGCCC
>DATFRM010000419.1:0-2130 GCA_035263265.1 Actinomycetes bacterium | reverse complement strand
CACCGGGGTCAAGCGCAACGCGTTGGCGCCGGATGAACTGATCTCGGCGATCCGGATCCCGGTGGCCCGCGGTCCCGAGCAGTTCGCCAAGGTCGGCACCCGCAACGCCATGGTGATCGCGGTCTGCTCGTTCGCGATCGCACTGGACACGGAGCGAAAGACGGTTGGCACCGGGATCGGCTCGGCCGCGCCCACCCCGGTCAGGGCCGATGCGGCGCAGGAGCTGGCCGCTGCCGAGCTCAGTTGGGACGACCCGGCCAGTCCGCTCGATCCGGATCTCGTGATCCGGTTCGGTGACCTGGTTGCCGCCGCGGCCAGCCCGATCGACGACGTCCGAGGCACCGCCGCGTACCGCCACCGGGCCCTGTCCGTGCTCGCCCGGCGCACCCTGGGCTGGGCCTGGGCCGACTACACGCGGAGGAGCTGAGCCGATGCGATTGAGTTGCCGGGTCAACGGCGAGGCCCAGGTTGTCGACGACATCTGGCCGGGCGAGAGTCTGCTGTACGTGCTGCGCGAGCGGATGGGCCTGCCGGGCTCGAAGAACGCCTGCGAGCAGGGCGAGTGCGGCTCGTGCACCGTCTACCTGGACGGGATCCCGGTGTGCGCCTGCCTGGTTGCGGCCGGCCAGGTAGCGGATCGCGACGTGGTGACGGTCGAAGGCCTCGCCGACGGCGAACGCCTCGATCCGGTCCAGCAGGCCTACCTGGAAACCGGCGCGGTGCAGTGCGGGTTCTGCACGCCCGGTCTGATCGTCGCCACCCACGATCTACTGGCGCGTACCGCCCAGCCGTCCGATGCCGAGATCAGGGAGGCGCTGGCCGGCAATCTGTGCCGATGTACTGGATACGAGCAGATCCTCGACGCGGTCCGGCTGGCCGCCGGCCGCCGGAGGGAGGTATCCGGGTGACCACCGAGGCGCCCGCCCGAGTGGTGATCGAGGGCTGCGCGATCGCCACCGTGGACGCGGCCGAGACCGAGCTAGCGTCCGGGCACGTGATCATCGAAGGGGACCGGATCGCCGCGATCGGCCCGGGCGACGCGCCGCGGGACCGACGGGCCGACCGGTACGTGGACGGAAGCGGCTGCCTAGCCACTCCCGGGCTGGTCAATACCCATCACCACCTATACCAATGGGCGACCCGCGGGCTGGCCCAGCAGAGCACGCTGTTCGAGTGGCTGACCGAGCTGTATCCGATCTGGGCCCGGATCGATGACGAGGTAGTTGCCGCATCGGCCGCGGCCGGGCTCGGCTCACTGGCGTTGTCGGGCTGCACCACCACGACCGATCACCACTACGTGTTCCCGCGCGGAACCGGTGACCTGCTCGGCGCCGAGATCGAGTCGGCGACGCGGATCGGCCTTCGGTTCCACCCGTGCCGCGGCTCCATGGACCTCGGCCAATCCGCAGGCGGGCTCCCGCCGGACGAGGTCGTCGAAGACCGGGACGCCGTGCTCACCGCCACCGAGGACGCGATCAATCGCTACCACGACCCGGCGCCAGGCTCGATGCTGCGGATCGCGGTGGCTCCGTGTTCACCGTTCTCGGTGACCGGCGAGCTGATGCGGGAGTCGGCGGCGCTGGCCCGGCGGCACCGGTTACGGCTGCACACCCATCTGGCCGAGACGGTGGACGAAGCCGCGTTCTGCCGAGAACGGTTCGGTGCCACGCCGGTCGACTACGTCGACGAGCTCGGCTGGCTCGGCCCGGACGTCTGGCTGGCCCACGCGGTGCACTTGGATTTCGCCGCTGTCGCCAAGCTGGCCGCGACCGGCACCGGGGTCGCGCATTGCCCGACCTCGAACGCCCGGCTCGGCGCCGGCATCGCCCCGGTTCGCGCGCTGCTCGGCGCCGGCGCACCGGTCGGGCTCGGCGTCGACGGCGCCGCCTCCAACGAGCAGAGCTCGCTGGTGGACGAGTTACGGGCCGCGACCTATGCGGCCCGGCTGCGTGGTGGCCGGCCGTCCGCGCTCAGTGCCAGGGACGCGCTTGCGCTTGGCACCATCGGCGGCGCCCGCTGCCTCGGGCGGGAAGACGAGCTCGGTTCGCTGGAGCCGGGCAAGCTGGCCGACATCGCGCTGTGGCGGCTGGATGGTATCGGCCACGCCGGAATCGCGGATCCCGTCGCGGC
>DATFRM010000418.1:0-3343 GCA_035263265.1 Actinomycetes bacterium | reverse complement strand
GGGGGCAAGGACATTCGCCGGCGAGAGCCGAGGCTGGACGTCCAGCCGGCTGTCGCTGGCCTCCTACAAGGGCAAGATGGTGAAGATCCGGTTCCGGATGGCGCTAGACGGGTTCGCCTCGGTGAGCTCCGGATACGGCTGGTGGCTGGACAACGTGCGGCTCTACCGCTGCAAGGCACCGGCGCTGACCGGCGTCTCGGGTGGTGGCACGATCCAGCCGGCATCAAGCCCGGACCACGGAATGATCCACTCGACCGGGGCGGCGGCCTACCGGGGCGCCCGGTCCTACAAGGCAAGAATCGGGTAGTGCGGTAGGCGGCGAAAGCCGTTCGCTCTAAGCTGCCGCGGTCCCGCCAGGGCCCACCTGGGGGATCGCGGCAGCTCCGCGATTTCGAACCGGGGACGTTGATGGGCGTCGTGCTTGGACCGCTGGTCTGGGCCGCGGTGGCCGGCTACTGGCTGTGGTGGCGGCCCCGGCTGGTGGCGGCCGGCCGGCCACGCCGTAGTGTGGAGACCGGTCTCGAGGTCGTCGCGACGCTGGCACTACTCGCACTCGGCGGCTGGCTGGCAACCGACTCGTTTGCCACCCCCACCGGCTGACCTCTCGGTCATACTGGCCCGAGTTGCCTGGTCGGGCGAGTACTTGAGCCTGCTGGACTCAGCTCATTTGACGCTCGAAACACAGCCTGGTAAGACTTGAGCCGGACTCACTCAACCCTGCTTTTCGGAGGCAGTCACTATGGCACGTGCGGTCGGTATCGACCTCGGTACCACCAACTCGGTCGTTGCGGTTCTGGAGGGCGGCGAGCCCACCGTGATCGCGAACGCCGAGGGATCCCGGACCACCCCCTCGGTCGTGGCGTTCGCCAAGAAGGGCGAGGTCCTCGTCGGCGAGATCGCCAAGCGGCAGGCGGTCACGAACGTCGAGCGCACGATCAAGTCGGTCAAGCGCCACATGGGATCCGACTGGAACGTGAAGATCGACGACAAGACGTTCACCGCCCAGCAGATATCCGCGTTCGTCCTGCAGAAGCTCAAGCGGGACGCCGAGTCCTACCTGGGCGAGACGATTACCGACGCGGTGATAACCACGCCCGCGTACTTCAGTGACGCGCAGCGCCAGGCCACCAAGGAGGCCGGCGAGATCGCGGGCCTGAACGTCCTGCGGATCATCAACGAGCCGACGTCGGCGGCGCTGGCGTACGGCCTGGACAAGATGAACGACCAGACGATCCTGGTCTTCGACCTCGGTGGCGGCACCTTCGACGTGTCCCTGCTGGAGATCGGCGATGGGGTCATCCACGTCAAGGCCACCAGCGGCGACAACCACCTGGGCGGCGATGACTGGGACGAGCGCCTGGTCGAGCACCTGGTCGCGCAGTTCACGAAGGCGAACGGCGTCGACCTGTCCGGTGACAAGATCGCTATGCAGCGCATCCGTGAAGCCGCGGAGAAGGCGAAGATCGAGCTGTCCAGCGCGGCCGAGACCACGGTCAACCTGCCCTACATCACGATGACCAAGCAGGGCGACCAGCAGGTTCCGCTGTTCCTGGAGGACCGGATCACCCGCGCGCAGTTCGAGAAAATGAGCACGGATCTGCTCGAGCGGTGCAAGCAGCCGTTCCACAACGTGATCAGGGACGCGAAGATCAAGGTGTCCGAGATCGACCACGTGATCCTGGTCGGCGGCTCCACCCGGATGCCCTCGGTGTCCAACCTGGTGCGCGAGCTCACCGGCGGCAAGGAGCCCAACAAGGGCGTGAACCCGGACGAGGTGGTCGCCGTCGGCGCGGCCCTGCAGGCGGGTGTGCTCAAGGGCGAGGTCAAGGACGTCCTGCTGCTCGACGTAACGCCGCTGAGCCTGGGCATCGAGACCAAGGGCGGCATCTTCACCAGGCTGATCGACCGCAACACGACCATCCCGACCAAGCGCTCGGAGATCTTCACGACCGCGGAGGACAACCAGCCGTCGGTGCAGATCCAGGTCTACCAGGGCGAGCGCGACATCGCGGCCTACAACAAGAAGCTCGGCATGTTCGAGCTGACCGGCATCCCGCCGGCGCCCCAGCGGGTGCCGCAGATCGAGGTGACGTTCGACATCGACGCGAACGGCATCGTCAACGTGCATGCCAAGGACCTCGGCACCGGTAAGGCCCAATCGATGACGGTGACCGGTGGTTCCGCGCTGGGCAAAGAGGAGATCGACCGGATGGTCCGGGAGGCCGAGCAGTACGCGGCCGAGGACCGGGAGCGCCGGGAGTCCGCCGAGGTGCGCAACCAGGCGGAGACGGTCGCCTACCAGACCGAGAAGTTCCTCAAGGAGAACAGCGAGAAGATCCCGACCGACATCAAGACCGAGGTCGAGGCGGCGGTCGGCGATCTGAAGAAGGCGCTCGAGAGCGACGACGTCGAGGCGATCAAGACGGCGACGGAGAAGGTCGGCGAGGCCAGCCAGAAGATCGGGACCGCGCTGTACGCGCAGGCCCAGGCGCAGGCCGCCGCCGAGGGAGCCGAGGGTGAAGGCCAGGCCGACGCGGCGAACGCGGACGCCGGCGCCTCGGCGAGTTCGGACGAGGACGTCGTCGACGCGGAGATCGTTGACGACGACACCGAGAAGAAGTAGCGCGCGGCGGCGAGGGAGGGCCGCAAGCGACATGACTGACTCCAAGGAAGGCCAGCCAGAGCCGGAGGCTAGGCCCGGTCCGGTGGTACGGGACCGGCGCCGGATCGACCCCCAGACGGGCGCGATCCGGGAGCCGGCGGATGCCGCGGGCCCTGGTCAGGCTGCCAAGGCAGCGGTGGCCGGGGTCGCCAAGGCGCGCGCGGTTCGGGAGGCGGCGAAGGCGGCGGCGCACGGCGGCGACAAGGCCGCCGGTGGGCGGGACGCAGCCGAAACCGCGGCACCGCCCGGTGCCCCGGCCGCAACGAAATCCGCGAAGGAGGTGGCGGACTTGACGACGAAGGTGACAACGCTCGAGGCGACGGTTGCCGAGCGCACCGGTGACCTGCAGCGTGTCCAGGCCGAGTACGCCAACTACCGCAAGCGGGTGGAGCGGGACCGGGTCATCGTCCGCGAACTGGCCGTGGCCGACACGCTCAGCGAGCTGCTGTCGGTCCTGGACGACATCGGCCGGGCCCGCGAGCACGGCGAGCTCGAGGGCGGCTTCAAGTCGGTCGGCGAGTCGCTGGAGCAGGTCGTAGCGAAGCTCGGGCTGGAGAAGTTCGGCGAGGTGGGCGAACGGTTCGACCCGGTCAAGCACGAGGCGTTCCTGCACTCGTACGACGACGGCGTCGACGAGCCGACCTGTAGCGCGATCCTGCAGCCGGGCTACCGGATCAAGGA